>NZ_JANSIM010000036.1:0-5331 GCF_047502655.1 Synechococcus sp. R5-12
TTCAGCAAAGTTCAGGGTTTTGGGGGTTAGAGGCATGCTCTGCACCGCTAACGCGATAGGACTCCGTCCCGCTGGCGCGATAGGACTCCGTCCCGCTGGCGCGAACGCAACCGCCTCAGGACAGAACAGGATCCGCGGGGGGCTTTTCCCTATGGGATCCCCACAGGTTACTCGCCAAGATCAAGCCCAGGCCCACCACAGATCCCAGCGCAATCCTCTCGCCCAACAGCACCGCAATCAACCCCAACGACAAAAAGGGCGTCACATACACCCAGTTGGCCAGGGATCCCCGGTGGCCCGCCAACTCCAGAGCCCGCAGCCAAAATACAAAAGTCAGGCCCATCTCCGCCAGACCAATGTAAGCTGCCCAACCCAGCCCGGCAAGGCTCCAAGAGACCTCCTGAAACGGCAGCAGTAGCAGGCCATAGAGGCTGCCGAAGAGAAACCCCATAAACAGCTTCAGCACCGCATCTCGCCCATCCCGCACATTGAGCAGCCAGTAGAGCGCCCAGAGTCCAGAGCTGCCCACCGCCAGCAGCACCCCCCAGGGATCCCCCGCCTGCAAGGTGCCCCAGGATCCCCCCGTAGCCACCAGCACCACCCCCAGCAGGCTCACCCCCAAGGCCAACACCAGCCGCCAACGGAAGCGCTCTCCCAGCAGCGGCACCGCCAGAAGAGCCAGCACCAGCGGCCAAGTGTAATTCAGAGCCATCGCCGCCTGAGCCGACAGACGGTCATAAGCCTGGAACAACACCCCATAGTAGCCGAAGGGGTTGAGCAGCCCCTGAAGGGCCGACAGGCGGATTTGGGATCCCTTCTGCTTGCCGAGGAACCCTGCCCGCCCTGTAACCACCAAAACGATCCCCAGGATCAGGCAAGAGCTAAAGGCCGAAAAAATCAGCAAGACCGTCGGCGACAGGTGCTGCAACCCAAACTTAAAAGCGCTGGCAGCCGTAGCCCAGCCCAAGATGGCCGCCGCCAGGTAAGCATATGCTCGCCAGGGATCCCTGCCCATCAAAAGCTGTCGAGATGGTGCTCCGCACCGCTACCGCCGTCCTCTGGCTTCGACTTAGCTCCGGTGGGAAGGCCCAGCCGCGGTGCCACCACCCAGGCGTAGAGCAGGTAGCCCAACCCCGCCACCACCGCCCACCTGAGAACAGTGCCGAAAACCCGGAAGAACAGCCCAACTAGAAGAATACAGCCCAGAATGGCGAAGACCGTCACCAGTGGACGCCCCCAAGTCTCAATCCAAGCTCGAACGGCACTTTTCCCCCGAGACGCAACGGATGTTCCCGACTCCCGAGAGGCTGCAGCCGCCTGCTCCAGTTCACGCTCAAGCTGTTTCAGCCGTTCTTGTTCTGAGAAAGAGAGATCGGACATAGAGAGCAGTCTCCAGCGGTGTCACCTCCATCTTACGAGCTGCTCCCGAAGATGGGCAGACTAAGCCCGCGCCGAAGGGATCTCCTGAACCATAGCCCGGAACACATCCAAAGCCGGGCCAGGGCGACGGTTAGGACGCGGAGCCGAGATCTCATTGGGCACAAAAGGCTTCTCCACCACCACCTTGGGCTTGTTGGCAGGAACAGCTGTAGCCACCGGAGCAGAGCTGGGGGAAGCCGGTGCAGGACGAAAAGGCCCGGTAACAAAATCCACCAAGCCGCCGAAGAGAATGCCGAAGAAGGAGAACAGGCCGCCGAAAAGCTTTTTGAGGATACCCATGGCTCATTGCAAAGAAATGAGGTGAGAGATTGTCGAAGTTGTGAAGTTGTACAACTTGACCTTCATTATTGTTAAGAAGCAGCATCTTGGCCATGAGTAGATATACTCCTTTTCTTAGGCCTGGGGATCCCCCACCCGCCTGCCCTCGGCGTCAAATCGCTGTAGGGGCAGGATCAACTCCAGCTCCTGCAGTTCCAAAGGCTGAGGGATCCCTCTACTGCGCCCCAAAGCAAAGCCATCCGCCGCTGCTGGATTCACCTCATAGCCGATATCTGCCATTGCTCCCACCGTGAGAATGCTCAAGGGGTTGGCTACCCCCCGGTCGATGCGGCTGGTCATCAGCTCGCGGCCCAAGACATTCTCCCGCCAATGGGAATCTCGGGATCCCTCCCCAAACTCGTTTTCTAAAGGAACAGAGGGCGCGTTTCCTCCCAGCGTGGCGAAGGCGCTGACCGCCCTGGGGCCGATGAAGCGGGGATCGTAGCCAGGGGGCGTAGGCTGATCCCGTCCCACCAAGCCCACCGTTAGCCCCTTGGGATCCCAGACGATGGGCAAGAAGCCCAAGGCATGGCCCAACTCGTGCAGGGCAGTAATGGGCAGATCCCCTCGTTCTTCCAGGGCAGATAGATTTTGACTGTTGAACAGAACTACGGAGTAAAAAGGCAGACCATTAGAGGCCCGTACAAAACAGGGAGCAGCTCCCCCCAAAATTCGCTCGTCGCCGAGATTTCTGGCCCGCACCTCCACCAACAGATCGTCGATGGGGAAATTGAGTGGCGTGCTGGGAAACCCTCGATCGCATTCGTCGGCCCGAATAGTGGTGGGGGGCAGATCCGGCTGGTCGCCAACGATGAGCTGTTGCCAGCGCAGAGCAGCACTGCGGATGATCGACTGCTGGGTGGGGGTGAGACTGTTGTCGGGAAAGCGAACGTCAATGGTGAACTGGGAAGCAGGGGCAGCCGTCGGCAAGGGCAAAGAGGTAGGAACGACAGTCGGAGTAGAGGTGAGAACGACAGTTGGAGTAGAAGTGGGAATGACGGTTGGAATGGGAGTGGGAATGACACTCACAGAAGAGGAGCCACCACTTCCCCCGCAGGCCTTGAGCGCCAGTACCAGAAGCACAGCCACCAGGGATCCAAGCAGGCGCAGGCCCCACACTCTGCCCAAAAGCAGTCGCTGCCTTGAATTCACACCACCTCCCAAAAAGCCCCATGACCCAAGTGGATCATACCGGCTGCAACCATCCTCCCGAGCATGATTTGCGTCACACCGCACCGGTCAACTTCAAGGCCAGGAAGAGATGGGTTTGGAGGTCTATATTTTCAGGTCAGGATCTCTCAATCTGAGGAGTCGGAAGAGTTTTCCTCTTCTATGCCCCAGCCCGCAGCCAAAACATCCACCGCTGCCCGCAGCGCCTGGTTATCCCCCAAGAGCTCCTCGGGATCCGAACGCGGCTCCACCAGGGGAACCAAGCGCAGAATACGTCCGTCCTGAACCAAGTCGATAACCACGCCCGGCTGCTCCTTGCCCAGGTTGGCAATCTCTTCTTCGGAAGCGGGATCCCGCAGACAGGCATAGTCAAAGCTGTTCACATTTAAGTAGAGGCTACGGTTTACCACCAGTGTGGCAGCAGTGGGATCCTGAAAAACATCCACCACGCAGCCTTCCCCCTGCTTCCGTACCGAGCCATCGACGATATCAAAGTAGCGAACACGGGCCAAATCGGATAGCAGTCGGTAAATATCCCGCTTGTTCACCAGAGTTCCCGTATTCACAATACAGGGGGCACAGGGATGAGTGTCTGTCATAGAGCAGTCGGTCTCGAAAGGTCAATAGATTGAGAGCAAGCAAAGGAAAGCAAAATCAATAGTGTCTGCAAACCATCTCCGAAAACATCAGTCCTCGGCAATTCTAGGCGCGGTTATAGCTGACAAGCAACAGAGACCCCAACTTAATCCCTAACTTCACAAAAACTTTAATCGGCTAAAGAGGGAAGAAGTAGCCTGCCCTGCCTTACCAAGTTAAGCCACTGCAACAACAGAACAACTCCCTCCATTTCGCCTACCCAGCGCTCAAACTGCTCTTGGGGAAAACTCAGTCATAACTTTGCTTTTATCGACTCTATCACAGCCTTCCCGAAAAGGGCACAGGTCACTACTAATCGCTACTAAGGTGCAATCTCCAGACAAAAGGGACAGAGGCTGTCCGGCAGGATTCTACCTGCATCTTGTGGGAAGGCAAGTAGCTGAGCAGCTTTAGACTCTAGATATTGTAGATGAACCCCGAACAGACCGTCTTCGATTCAGAACTCTCCCCTTGGCTTCTTAGGAAGGATAGCATAGGGTACCAAGCCCGCTGCCTAGAAATAGCGTTGACTCTTCGCCGGAGACGACTTTTGCCGTGGTAACCACTCCCCAACGCCAGACTCTGCCGGTTGTCGATTTTGCCGCCTTCCAGAAAGGAACGGCAGGTGAGCGGGAGCAGTTTGTCCGCCAGGTGGGGGAAGCCCTGCAGCAGATTGGCTTTTTTGCCTTGGTCAACCATGGCCTATCGCCGGAATTGATCCGGGAAGCCTATGAAGCCGCAGAAGCCGTTTTTCTTTTGCCAGAGCCAACCAAGAGAGCCTATGAGGATCCGGCCCTGCTGGGGCAACGAGGGTACACCCACTTCGGCAAAGAACATGCCAAAAATCACCCCTACCCTGACTTGAAAGAGTTTTGGCACATCGGGCGCGAAGGGGATCCCCACCTTCCTGCCAACATCTGGCCTCGGGAGGTGCCCCAATTTCGCAGGGTGATGCTAGAGCTGTTCGCCCAATTGGAAACCTGTGCCCAGGGACTGTTGCAAGCAATCTCTCTGTATCTGGGGGAGCCTGCCGAATACCTGCCCAAAGCGGCGGAAGGAGGAGCCAATCTCTTGCGGGTGATTCATTATCCGCCGATCCCTGCTGAAGCCCCTCCCCAGAGTTTACGAGCTGCAGCCCATGAAGACATCAACTTGATCACGCTCTTGTGTGAAGCCACCGCGCCAGGGCTAGAACTTCTGCAACGAGATGGATCTTGGCTGCCCATTTCGGCTCTGCCCGGTCAGATCATTGTCGATGCCGGGGATATGCTGCAAAACCTCACCAATGGCCTGCTGCGCAGCACCACCCATCGGGTGACCAACCCCGACAACCCCCAAGAGCGCCGCTTTTCCATTCCCTTCTTTGTGCATCCGCGTGCAGAAGTGGATCTCACACCCTTGCCGACTTGTGTGGCCCGCACCGGCGGGATCCCTCGGTTTCCTTCCCTGACTGCCGGAGAATACTTGGCCCAGCGGTTGAGGGAAATCGGCCTGGCCGAGGCAGGATCCCCGCCCCAGCATTGATCCCAACTGTGGGTCTCTATGGTTCGGATCCCGGCCTTGCCCTACGAGTATGAAGTTCCCGGCCTGTCTCAGTTGGCCCTGGTGATCATCGATATGCAGCGAGATTTCCTGGAACCAGGCGGCTTTGGGGAAATGTTGGGCAATGATGTCACCCAACTGGGATCCATTGTGCCCACCCTGGAGGAACTGCTGGACTTCTGTCGTCAGCTAGAAATCGCAGGAGCCCCGCACTGTACCCGTAGG
>NZ_JANSIM010000255.1:0-3074 GCF_047502655.1 Synechococcus sp. R5-12
GACCCTACGGGTACAGTGCGGGGCTCCTGCGATTTCTAGCTGAGTTCGTCTAGCAACGACGGGAGGAGCCGCCCGAAGAGTGGCGAGAAGAGCTGCCCCCCGATGAAGGGCGGGAGGAGGAGCCGAAAGAGCCAGAAGAGCGCGAGGAGCCGCCACAACAGGAGCTTGCAAAGCTTGGATCTGGTTTTGCAGTTGTCTGCAGCGACGCTGCCTGCGCCAGTACATTGTGCCGCCGATTATCCCTGCAGCACCTGCCCCCACCCCTACCAACGGCCAGGGCGAAGGGGGAGGCGGGTAGGTCATGCCTCTGTTGAATTGCTGCCCGGCGCTGCAGCCGGCCTGACCGCGTCAGCGCTGCAGTTCCCCCCCCAGCGCTTTGCTCCTGACGCCAGCTGTCCCATGGGCTATTTTTGCTGGGGATCCCCCCTGGTTGCCCGCAGGACTCTGTCCCACCGGCGCGATAGGGCGAGCCATCCCAGTTTCAAGGCCAGCCCCAGCACCTGCCAGCCGCGCAACCGGATCACCAGGGATCCCCATCCGTGCCAACCGATGCGGGTGAAGGTCAAGCGCAGGTGTTGAGCCAACGGAAGAGGTAGAGCGGCGATCAGCCCCAAGCATTGCCCCGTCAAAGCTGGATCGGCAAAGCCAATTTCTACGCCGCCTTGCCAAGATTGGATGTGGAGCTGCTTGCCCAGCTTCCACAGGTAGGGCCAATCTCTGGGGGAGCAACGTTCTCCCCGCTGCGCCGGCCAACGGCCGCGAAGGCGCAGGGATCCCCAACGCCATTCCCAGCCACGGCGGCTGCCCCGCACGGCCCAGCCTCCCCAGCCGTGCCATTTCCAGATCCAGGCAAGGGGGCCCTGCCAGGGTTTGCGGTAGCGCAGAATGAGCTGTTGAGGCCAGAACAAGAGAGTTCCCACAAAGACGGCCAGCAGCAATCCCAAAGGACTCCGTCCCGCTAACGCGAACAGCTTGAGCACCGACTGGGATCCTCCGCGGTCAATCCATAGCGGGCCAGAAAACGGGGCAAATCGACCACCAGGCAGGTGTAGGATCCCTGCATCACCAGCCGCTCCTGCTGGGTGATCTCCACCTGAAACTGAATGCGTCTCCCCTCCACGGCCACGACTTCGACCCGAACCTGCAAGGGATCCCCCGCCACCGCTGCCGACCGATGTTCCAAGGCAAAGCGGATCCCGACCGCCGCTTCCTCCGGCTCGTAGAAGGGCTGCAAGGTGTTGTGGCCGCACCGCTCGATCAACGTCAACAGAGCTGGGGATCCGATCACCTTCACACCGGGGTTGCCCAGAGCCTCAGCGGTTTGTTCTGGGCCGAGGATCCCTTGCCAGGTGCCAAGGGTGCCCAAGGGAACGGGTTTCATCTCCGCACAACCAGAGTGCTCCGCACCGCTAACGCGAACAGCGGGCAGGGGCGCGCATTCTCCTGGATTGCCACAGGCTCCAGCCTTGCCAGAGCAGGAGAATCAACGCCAGGATCCCGACCACCCCGGCCAGCACCAGCGCCCGTTCCAGGCGGGTGGCATGGAAGCCGGTTACCGTCCAATCGCGGCTGAGGTTGGATCCCAGAATGGCAAGCACAGCCAGGCCCAAACCTCGGATCCCCAGAGATTCCGCCCCTCTTCCCTCCTGCTGCAGGAGGATGGGCTGCAGCGCCGCCAGGATCAAAGCAGTCATCAAAGCTCCCAATAGGAAGGCCGCTTGCGGCTGGGCGTGAATGAAGTAGCCCACCCCCACCGGCAAAGCCAGGCTAGCCAGCGTCAGGGCGATCCCCGTCTGCAGGGGTTTGTCTGGCCCATACAGCCAGTGCAGGAGCGCCGCCAGTGCCATGGCCGCCATGCCCAGGTACAGCGCCGCCGACACATAGGGCTGGGTGAGGTCGATCCCGGCAACCTGCAGGTTGAACTGGTGCAACAGGTTTTGCAGCAGAGGGCGGGCCGACAAAAACAAAGCGGCCATGGCCCCCCAACGGCTGGGAAAAGCCAGACATCCCAGCCCCAAGAGGGCCGCCCCGTAGGATCCCCCCAGCCGCAACGCCAGCAGCGCTCCTCCGCCCACCAGCGTTAGGCCCACACAGGCCCGCCAGAGCAGCCGTCCTTGTTGCTCGGCAACGCTGACGCGACCGGCTAAAGCCTCCGGCCCGCTGACGCCAGCAGGTTCCCCTGGCGCAGGGATCCCCTGTCCCGTCTGGTTTTCCAAGGCAAGCAAGGCCCACGAGAGCAGCACCCCTGCCCCGTAGAGCAAGGCCCAGAAGGGATCCTGGTATAGGCCGTTGCGGGTCAAGGCCAAGGCCAGCGCCAACGCCACCAGCCACCCCACCCCATGCCCCACTGCCGACAGCAGCCCGGGGGAGTCTTCTGCGGCGGTCAAGAGGGGCACAGTGCCTGCCACCAAGCTGAGGGCGGCCAGCCCCACCGGCAACAGCACCTGCCAAGGGAGATCCGGCTGGGATCCCATCTCCAGCAGGCGAGATCCCCAGGTTATGGCGGCAATGCCGCTCCACCCCTGGCCCAGCGCCATCAGCAAGGACAGGGCTTCTGTTTCGGCCAAGACCCCCAGCAAAGGGATCCCCACCAAGCCCATCCCCAGGCCGCAGCCCCACAGAAACAGCATTCCATGCTGCTCCGCAATGCCGATGCGAC
This sequence comes from Synechococcus sp. R5-12, assembly GCF_047502655.1. Lineage (NCBI taxonomy): Bacteria > Bacillati > Cyanobacteriota > Cyanophyceae > Synechococcales > Synechococcaceae > Synechococcus > Synechococcus sp. R5-12. The sequence goes on from NZ_JANSIM010000255.1 coordinate 2,660, forward strand.
TGGGGGAGCCGATAGCCAGACTTTGCCAGGCCGCCAAACTGAGCAACAGCACCACCAGCCCTTGCCCGGCCCGACCGCAGCCACTCAACCCCAGTAAACCCACCCCCACCAGGCCCCCCAACAACAAAGCCAGGGGGATCAGATCCGGCAACTGACCCAGCCAGCACCCCAGCGCCGCCAAGGCCACCAAGCCCAGCCCCACTGCCGGTTGCCAGCGGCGAACGGATCCCCAGCGGCGATATCGAATCGCTTCCAACAGCAAGACCACCAAGCCAATCGCGGCCGCAATCGCCAAAACTCCACCCAGCACGTGCTCCCTCCTTTCAAGCCCTGCACCAACTATCGCCTATCGCTGTCCGGTCATCATCGCCATTCAGCTAGAAATCGCAGGAGCCCCGCACTGTACCCGTAGGGT
>NZ_JANSIM010000256.1:0-4037 GCF_047502655.1 Synechococcus sp. R5-12
GCCTCAAAGCGCTCAGCCGACCGCTGCTGCTCGGCCCGCATTTCTTGGATTTGTTCTTGTTGTTGCTGAAGGTTGCGAATCAGCCACTCCTCTTGTTCTGGGGTCATGGGAAAGGTCTGAAGATATCCCTTCAATTCTAGTCAGTTGGGGATGGGATCCCGTTGAGCTGCCAAGAGAAGGGCATTGACAATGGCAGCAGCAACTGGGGATCCGCCTTTGCGGCCCTCCACCCGAATCTGGGGAACATCCGTTTGCGCCAACGCCTGCTTGGCCTCTTCCACCGCCACAAATCCCACCGGCACTCCGATCACCAAAGCCGGCTTGACCCGCTGTGCCTGAATCTCCTCCACCAAAGCCAGCAACGCGGTGGGGGCATTGCCAACGACAAACAGGGCTTCTGGATAGCGGCGTGCCAAGTTCACCATCCCATTGGCGGCGCGGGTTTGACCGGGCCAACGGGGCTCCTCCACCCAGTCCAAAGCACAGTAGAGGGGGATCCCTTGGGCTTTCAGACCTGACTGGATCCCAGCTGCCACCATCCTGACATCGACAATGACAGGCTGCTTTTGCCGTAGGGCTGCCAGGGCGTGTTCAACGGCGTTGGGGCCGAAGAAAAAGCGATCCCGCAGCTCAAAGTCGGCAGTGGCATGAATGGCACGGCGCACCACCTCATAAGGGATCCCTTGCCAGGGGTGGGGGCCAATCTCTTGATCGATCTGGCGGAAGCTGGCAGCAGTGATTGGGTCTACCTGGAAGGCTTCATTCATTGGGTCTGGAGTCAGGGGCACAGTCATGCTGGCATGTCCTGGAAGATATAGAAGAACCGGTGGCAAAGTACGTCCTATTAAATGATGAGCCGAGGAAACCACTAAGATTGGTCTAGCCTAAATTGGAGATGAGCCTATTGTTATCACCCACTTCTCCCTTGCACGGACTCGACTCCCATCCTTCCCCTTCTGCTCGGGTCGGCGCCAATTCCGTCGGCGCTCCCGGTTTCTCCTCTGTTGATGCGCCCTCCCCTTCCCCAACGGGTAGCGACAGGGATCCCTTGTCGGCTTTGCCTCGCTACGGCTACTCCCAAACCTGGCATTGGCGGGGCTGGCCCATCCATTTCACCTACACCCCCAGTCGCGCCCAAACCCTTGCCGGTGTCGTCAACTTGACGGCAGCTCCGGCCCTTTTAATCCATGGATTTGGAGCGTCAGTGGGTCATTGGCGCCACAACATTCTCCCTCTGGGATCCCAGCGCTCCGTCTATGCCCTCGACCTGCTGGGATTTGGCAAGAGTGCCAAGCCGGAGATTGCCTACAGCGTTGATCTGTGGGTGGAGCAGGTACACGAGTTTTGGCAAACTCACATTCAGCAGCCCAGCATCCTGGTGGGCCATTCCATCGGGGGCTTGGTGGGAGTCATTGCCGCCGCCCGCTATCCCCAGATGGTGAAGGGCCTGTGCTTGATTAGCTGCGCCGATGGGCCCCATCCGGAAGAATTGCCCTCTCCCTGGGATGCTCTGGTGCGAGCCCTCTGCGAAGGGATTCTGTCGTTGCTGGGGTGCCCCCTCACTTATCCCCACCTCTTCAACTGGCTGCGACAAACCGAGGTGCTACGAGCTTGGATCAAGAATGTCTACAAGCGGGATGAGCAGGTGGATGACGAGCTGGTGCAGATCTTCCAGAGACCGGCCTTTGAGCCGGGGGCAGCCCACGTGTTTTTGGACGGTCTGAGGGCCATTCTCTGCCGCCGCTTCGACAGCCCCAAACGCCTGCTGCCCACCCTAAAAATGCCTATCTTGCTACTTTGGGGCCGAGAAGATCCGGCAGTGCCCAGTTTTTTGGCAGACCAATTTAAGCGCTGGCAACCTGCCCTCACCTTGGTGAAGCTGCCGGGAGTAGGCCACTGCGCCCACGACGAGCTGCCTCACTGGGTCAACACCCTCATCGGGGAATGGGCGGCCAGTCTGGAGACCTGCCCTGACTTGCCCACCCCCCTTCAGCGGGATCCCCGAGTCGGCTAGCTCAGCAAGTGATCTGAGCTATTCCCGGCAAGGTGCCACAAGTGAGGGCTATCGGCACAGGGCCCCCCCCAGCTTGGAACACCCCCAAGCCAAATCCCAGCCTGCCGCCGGGAAAAGGGATCCCGCTCAGAGATCAGGGGGCAGCTTGAGGATCTGATGCTGGCGCATCCCCTGCCAGCGGCGAATGAGATCGCCATCAATACCGAACTGATCCAACGCCTTCACCACCACAAAATCCACCAAATCTAGGATGGTACGCGGCTGGTGGTACCAAGCTGGAATGGCCGGAACAATGCGCGCCCCCGCTTCTGCCAGAGTGGTCAAGTTGCGCAGGTGGATCAGGCTAAAGGGGGTTTCCCGCGGCACCACCACCAAGCGTCGTCCCTCCTTGAGCTGCACATCAGCAGCCCGCTCCAGCAGATCCGAGCTCAAGCCGGCAGCCAACTTGGCAACTGTACCCATGCTGCACGGGATCACCAACATCCCCTGCGTGCGATAGGAGCCACTGGCAATGGTTGCCCCCACATCCTGCCAGCGATGACAAACTAGGGATCCACCGCTGCTCTCGGCTTGCTGTCGCCAAAAGTGGGCCTGCTTGCGGGGGTCTGTCGGCAGCAGCACCCCTTGTTCTCCCTGCCACACCTGATAGGCCGCTTTGGAGGCCACCACTTCGACGCGGTAGTCCAGGCTGAGCAGAACATGCAGAGCGCGCACAGCATAGAGCATCCCTGAAGCGCCTGATACGCCAAGGATGATGGGCAGAGAGGATGTCAAGGGCCGCTGGGGAACGTCTTCTGCTCAAGTCTAGCGAGGGGAGCCGTCCCTCGCCTGCTCAGGAGATCCCTAACCCACCGCTCCAAAAGACTTGCACAACGCGGGATAAAAATGCTCCTGGCACAGGTTGAAGGCAGCGCTCAAGCCCCAGTCTGACTCTTCTCTGTTAGGTCTGCAGATTTTGCCGCCCGTTGCGGATCACCCGTAAGGACTCCACCAACCGCAACTCCAAGTCTTGCAACACCTGATCCACGTAACGGTGGGCCTCCCGCTGCAGGCGCTCCGATTCCTGCAGTGTCTGTCGCCGCACCTCCTCACTATGTTGATAGGCTTGTTGCAATAACTGCTCCGCCTGAGCTTGGGCCTGTCGCAGAATCGCCGATTCGTTGAGGAGCTGCTCAGCCCTACGTTGGGCCGCGGCCACAATTTCTTGGGCGTAGCGATTGGCCTCTGCCAAGATCCGATCCCGCTGGCGCAGCAGTTCCTCCGCTTCCTCCAGGGCTGTCGGCAGGTTCAGGCGGATAAAGTCTAACTGCTCCAGAATCTTTTCCTCTTCAATAAGGGTGCGAGACCAAAACAGGCGAGGGCTACTGAGAATGGCTGCCTCCAATTGATCCAGGGCCTCCTGGACGCGCATCAGAGCCAGGGTCTGATCCCCAAAGGGTACGCCGGCACGATTGGAAGGATCAGAGGGCAATTCTCGCATCAGTCTATGAAGAGGGGAGGCTGCACTGAGCAAAAGAGCAGATCAGGCAGGATAACGCCTACCATATCAGGTTCTCGGTTTCCTGAATCTGCGCAGTCTCCCCTTCGCTCCAACCACTCTTCGTGAAGTAGATGTTCTTTTTGATATGAGGGGACGATGGACTTTCTCCCTCGCGGAGGCTGTGAGCCAAGCGGCAGAGAGGCTGCTTACCGGTCGGTTGGTGCCACAGCGGCTGGGGAGCCGAGGTTGCTCGGCTGCCAAAAGAGCGCCAATGGAGGAGATTTATAGTCATTTTGAATAGGAATAAAACATTTCCGTTGCCTTGCTCTCCAACCCCCCTCTCCCAGAGAGATGAGCTGGGGGGTCGCGGCAGCGGCGCGGAGCGTTTGGGGAGTGTCCCAATCTAGTTTGAGATGACTACACTTTTTGAGTTGCCGCCAGTTCCCTGAAGATGGCCAGCCTCCAGATGGTTGACAGCTACCTATGGCACACTGAGAAAAAAGGAGCATGACTCTAGTCAATAATAAGCTCAACTATACTGAA
>NZ_JANSIM010000037.1:0-5107 GCF_047502655.1 Synechococcus sp. R5-12
AACAGTGATGTTCAGCAGTGTTCAGCGTAAATGTATCAGAAACTTATGCAGGCTTTTGTTGCAGGGGCTACAGGAGAAACCGGACGCCGCATTGTCAAAGAGTTGGTGGGCCGCGACATCCCGGTACGGGCGCTGGTGCGCAGCCATGAGCTGGCCGCTCGGGTTTTGCCCCCCGAAGCGGAAGTGGTGGTGGGGGATGTGCTGGATCCGGCCACGCTGGAGACGGGCATGGAAGGATGCACGGTGGTGCTCTGTGCCACTGGGGCCAGGCCCAGTTGGGATCCCTTTCAGCCCTACCGAGTCGACTATGAAGGCACCAAGAACCTGGTCGATGTGGCCAAAGCCAAAGGGATCCAACACTTTGTTTTAATCTCTTCCCTGTGTGTTTCCCAGCTGTTCCATCCCCTCAACTTGTTTTGGCTGATCCTGGTGTGGAAAAAACAGGCGGAAGAATATCTGCAAAAAAGCGGCCTCACCTACACCATCGTTCGACCGGGGGGCCTAAAAAACCAAGACAACGACGATGGCATTGTCCTGTCCAAGGCGGATACCCTCTTTGACGGCAGCATCCCCCGCACGAAAGTAGCCCAAGTGGCCGTCGAAAGTTTATTCCAGCCCGCCGCCCAAAATCGCATCCTTGAGATCATCGCCAAGCCCGGCGTTCCCAACCAAGAATGGAGCGCTCTCTTTGCTATGGCAAGGTAGGTACCGAGCTGCATGCATGCTGCATACATTATGACTATGAGCGAGTATGAACGCGGCTCCCAGTTCCTCAGCAGGCTCGAACTTGGTGGGCGCATGGCACTCCTGGAAAGTCGCTCCTGCATTGGTCGATAGTCTGCCGCAAAATGTCGGTGCCAAGCTAAACTTCTCGTTTTGCCCTTAACTTCCCTCTGTCTGGGAACCAGAAGACTTGGCCAACTGCTGCAAACGATTTAAGATCTGCGCCTCAGCGTTGGCATCGTGGAGTCGCAACGTTAGGCGGGGCACCCGCAACGAAGCCGTAATCCGGCCTGAGGGCAGATCCAGCCACACCAGTTGCCCTTGAAAACAGCGACAAGCGGCTCCCCATTCCTGGGCCAGAGCCTCTACCTCTGACCAGACAAGGCAACGTGGCAGCAGCAGGTCGGTGGCCCACCCAGCCCCACACTCCCGCCGCCTGAGGATGCGCACCTGCATGGATCCCTAAATCCGCTCAGCGTAGAACTCACACCAGGGATCCCCCTTCTCTCTGGCCTTGGTCTCCTGGCCGTGGAAGAGCCCACCCCGCTGGAAGAGGCGGTTGTAGAAGACTTGATCCAAAACCGGCTTCTGCTGGATGTTGCCGTTGTAGACCAGATTCATCATCGCCGGCACCGCCCCTTGAGCAAAATAGCAGGCGGGATCCTCTGCCCGTGGGTAGGAAGCCAAAAAGTAGTTGGCTTCGTAGTTGCCGTCAATGGCCACCCGGCAAGACTCGCCGCTCACCACCTCCAAAGCCTGCCAGCGACCCCACCCCAGACTGCTGGCCACCGCATAGCCGCCGTGGATCCAGTCCGTGTCCTTCTCCAGCATCGGCCCCACCAGGGTTTCCCACTCCACCGATTCCATGATGTTGCCGAAGGTGTAGAACACACAGACATGCCCCGACTCGCGGATGAGAGCTTCCCCCACCCCCATCAGCTCAGCCTGCACCGCCTTCAGCTCCTGTAAAAAGCGATACTGAATGCGGTTGTAGTAGTTGGCAGGCATGCGCGTTAGCAACACGTTAAAGGCGCGAATTTGCCCCCGCTCATCTCCGGCCAAAGGCAAGCCCCACAGAGCTTCGTTGACCGCATCGTAGTCCACTGCTGTTGTGGGCCGGGGGAACTGGAGCGGCTGCTCGATCAACTTGCCCATCCCTGGACTGGGAGTCAACAACTGGGGCCGCGGCAGCCGAGTGGCCTGGATCACGCAGTGATCCTTGCGCGTAACGGCCATACACTCCGTTTCTTCTGCCCCGTAGCTTCCCAGCTCGCCAAAAGTGGCATCCAGAGCTGCCGCCACATAGCCCACCGCCAAGTGGTCAATGGGACGTGTGCGGTTGACCTGATCCCCGTACTTGCTCAGCCAACCTTCTGCATAGTGAGAATGGGTAAGCTGCACTTCCCCGCCTGAAGGTGTCACCTCAAACGCCAGCCGCCCAAATCCTAAAAAACTGAAGATCTGAGCTGCCACTGCCAGGCGCTCTTGGGTCTCCTGAATGCCAAGAGCCTTGAAAGCTCCGTACAGAAGACTGTAAAAGATCTCCTGGGCTGCGGTGCGCAGAATTCCCACTCCATCGATCCAGTCGGGATCTTCAATAGTCTGCTGCAGGAATAGGTTGTAGTGATGGCAGTGGAAGATAACCGGCTCTCCAAACAGGGAGATCAGCTTACGGTCGCGGTCGAGATGTAGATGCTCAAGCATAGGCAAGTGAACTCAGATAAACAATAGGGGATCCCACAAGCGCAGCAACTGCCCTCAGACAAACCTCGCCAGCTATTCTCGACTACTCAGGCCGGCATGGCAATAGGCAGGCGCTCTCGGCCCAAGAGATCTGCCACTGCTTTGTAGAGAATGCGCAGCTCCTGACGGCTCAGGGCGCCCTTTTCGAGACGGTTGCGGTCTAGGCCCGTTTTCAAAGACAGGCGCAGAGCCACAAAGTTGGGATCCGGAGCGTAGCGCTTGGCATAGTCCATCAAAGCCTGAGCCACAGACATAGTGCTGTCCTGCACAGGGGGCAGTAGCGGCTTTCCGTCAATCAGAATGGCTTTGATGCGCTCTGAAATGGCTCTGAGGTCGGTGATGGAACGGGTCAGGAGTAACACAAAGTAGGGGCTTTTGGGAAACGCTTTGATGACAACCCGCAACGCCGAAGTGCCGGCCAAAAGGTAGTCCGCCTCTTGGTCAGAGCTGACAAGCTGGCATAGACGACTGTTGGCCTGGACTAGGTCGCCGGCGTAGGTGCCCAAACGTTCTAGGGCTTGCTCCTCTTGGGAATCGCTGACGTAGGTTACTTTGGCTACTGTGGTACCATCAGTGGCCCGCCCTATCAAAACAGCAATCAAGCCCGGAAGGCCGGCGATGTGCTGTTCAATCACGCTGCTGAGGGTTCGGATAGCCATGATCTGACTCCTTCCTGCGGCTACATGGGATAGCTTAAATGCACGTACATGCACGTACTATCCCATGTACTTATTCTACCAAAATGGATCAGATGCTTCCAGACAAATCTCCCGGCCGGCTTAGCTCCAGGGATCCCAGTTCTCGTGAAACTTGCCTTCCAAGATGGCCTGGCGCATCTTTTGGGTGTAGCGCATCAGCTCCGTGATGTTGTGGATAGAAAGCAGGGTATAGCCCAGGATCTCCTGGGCGCGGATGAGGTGGCACAAGTAGGCGCGGCTAAAGTGGCGGCAGGTGTAGCAGGGGCAATCGGGATCGATGGGATCCAGGCTGCGGCGGTGCTCGGCATTTTTGATGTTCCAGCGTTTGCCCCGGCTGATCACCGTGCCATGGCGGGCATAGCGGGTGGGGATCACGCAGTCAAACAAATCCACTCCGGCGGCCACGGCGGCCCGCATCTCTGCATAGGTGCCCACCCCCATGAGATAACGGGGGCGATCTGCCGGCAAAAGGGGAGCGGTCTGGCGCACAACGGCGTGCATAAACTCGACCGGCTCCCCCACACTCACCCCGCCAATGGCATAGCCCGGCAGATCCAACCGACAGACCTCTTCCACCGCCCGCCGGCGCAGCTCAGGGTAAACTCCCCCCTGCACAATGCCAAACAAAGCCTGATCTGAGCGGCGATGGGCTTTCACGCACCGTTTCAGCCAGTGGGTGGTTCGCCGCACCGCTGCTTCCACTTCCTCAGGGCTGGCAGGGTAGGGCGGGCACTCGTCGAAGGCCATGATGATGTCGGCCCCCAGGGCGTTTTGAATCTGGATGGATAGCTCTGGGGTGAAGTGGATCGTTCGGCCATCGCGGGGCGAGCGAAACGTTACCCCCTCCTCGTTAATTTGGCGAATGGCGCTAAGGCTAAAGACCTGAAAGCCGCCTGAATCGGTGAGGATGGGGCCCGACCAGCCCATAAAGCGGTGCAGCCCCCCTGCCGCTTGAATGATGTCCTCGCCGGGCTGTAGGTGCAGGTGATAGGTGTTGCTGAGAATAATATGGGCGCCCGTTTCCTTGAGCTGGGCGGGGGTGAGGGTTTTCACGTTGGCCAAAGTTCCCACCGGCATAAAACAAGGAGTAGGGATCCCGCCGTGGGGGGTGACGAAGTATCCTGCCCGCGCTTGGGTATGGGGGCAGGTGCCCTCGCAGGTGAAGGTAAAGTCGGCCAAGGTCAGCGTTGATCAGCTTTCATCTGGTGCGCAGCAGAGCTTAGCACAGATAGAGCCGCCGGCAAGGGATCCCTTTTGCCAGCCTTGACAGGGATCCCCTGCTTTGGGCACACTTGTAGATCGCCGCGGAACTGGCGGAATGGTAGACGCGCTAGATTCAGGTTCTAGTGGCAGCAATGCCATCGGGGTTCAAGTCCCCGGTTCCGCACTCTCTTTCCTTCAACACTCAGGTTAAGCTATGCCGACATGCCCTGTCGGCCAAGGATAAGTATTGGGGGTGTAGCTCCACGGCCAAATTAGACTCCCTGCTCGCCGTGATGCTTCATCTCTTTCAAGTTGCCCTTAGAGGGTCAATTCGCTCTCAATTTGACTGAGTTTAATGCGGGCAAGAGCTAAGTTCCCTTTTTCTCGGTCTAAGGCTAGGTAGAAAAATAGGCCGTTTATGGTTTTAAGCATACGCATCAGATGGTACTGAGTTTCCAGGATGATTAAAATCTCTTCAATTCTGTCGGTGAACTTAAGTGACTCCGCGACTCGCATCTTAGCGCGAATCACTTCTGTGTTTCCGGCGATTGCCAGCTCCAAGTTAGCTTCAGGAAAAGCGGGGCTGTTGGTGCCCCTATATCCCAAGCACATCCCAGTTTTCCAATCCCCCAGCGCTACCCCCAGTGCTCCATCGATGCTCAGAGCTTTTACCAAACTGTCTTGGAGTTTTTGCATGAGTAAACTACCCGACCCTGACTGCTTCGCAGTACGGGGCGGGC
>NZ_JANSIM010000257.1:0-4672 GCF_047502655.1 Synechococcus sp. R5-12
TGAACAGTGATGTTCAGCAGTGTTCAGCGTAAATGTATCAGGCAAAGACGTGCCACGGGGCTTTGGGCGAGGGAAAGACAATCGGCAAGCGGCTAAGTCACAGAATCCAGAGCGGGGATCCGAGATCCCATCCCCAGAGGCGGCTCTGACGTGGGTTCAACGCTACCGACAGGCGGGGGATCTGAAAGCTGCTCTGCACCTCTGCCGGCAGCTTACCCGCACCCAGCCGCGTTTGTTCGCCGCTCAGGCGTTGCTGGGATCCCTTTATCTCCAGATGGGGGATCCCCGCCAAGCTTTGACCCCCTTGCAACTGGCTCTGCACCTGCGGGGGGATTGGGTGCCGGCCTGGCAGGATCTGGGCGATGCCTGGATGCAGCTTGGCAACCCAGAGGAAGCGGCGCGAGCCTACGAACAGGGCCTGGCCTTTGCCCCCGGTGATGGGCAATTGCTTTTCCGATTGGGCAGTTGTTGGCTCACCCTGGGGAAATTGGCCCAGGCAATTGAGGTGTTGCAACAGGCAGCAGCAGCCCAGCCTCCCCAGGTCTATGCCTTGGCAGCTTTGGGGAATGCCCTGATGCTCGATGGCCAAGCTGGGGAAGCGGAAAGTTGGTTTCGCCAAGCTCTCGCCCTTGCACCCCAGGAGGGGCGAATTCTCGTTAACCTCGGCCACTGCCTGCACCTGCAAGATCGCTTGGAGGAGGCCGCCGATTGTCTGCAACGGGCCATCTCGCTGTTGCCGAGGGATGCCCAGCCTCACAACAACCTGGGCACCATCTTGCAGGAACAAAACCGGTTGGAAGCGGCCATTGAAGCCTATCGGCGCAGCTTGCAGTTGGCCCCCCACTGGCCGGAGATCCACTACAACCTGGGCACGGCTTTGCTTACCCTGGGCCGCTACGAGGAGGGGTGGCGGGAATACGAATGGCGGCTGCAGCGACAAGAGGCGGCCTACCCGCGCTTTCTTTCGCCTCTGTGGACGGGATCCCCCCTGAGCCATCAGACCCTGCTGATCTGCGCCGAACAAGGGTTGGGGGACACGATTCAGTTTGTGCGCTACTTGCCGCTGCTGGCCGAGGCCCATCCCCAAGCGCAAATCTGCCTTCGCTGCCAGGAATCCCTCGTGGAGCTGTTCAGAGGGTGCTTCCCCCTTCCCCAGGTGCAGGTGATCTCGGAAACGGATCCCTTGCCCTCTTTCGATTGCCATCTGCCCTTGCTCAGCTTGCCACAGCGGTTGGGTACCACCCTGGAGACGATCCCGGCCCGCATCCCCTATCTTGTCTATCCCGTTCATGCCGGCGGGCCGCAGATCCCTTTGAGCCTCTCCTGGCGGGAAGACTGGCCGGAGCTTTCCCAGGAGCGGATGAAAGTGGGGCTGGTGTGGGCCAGCGGCCGGCGTGCCCATCCTGAGCTCAACCGCGTGCAAAGGCTGAAAAGTTGTCCTCTGGATCTGCTGCTCCAGCACTTGCATGTGCCTTCCATCCAGTGGGTTAGCCTGCAGGTGGGGGAAGATCTAAGGCCGCTGGGATCCCTATTGGAGCAGCACCAAGTGTTGGAGCTGGGATCCCGTTTCCGCAGTTTTGTCGATACAGCCGCAGCCGTTGCCCAGTTGGATCTGGTGATCAGCGTTGATACAGCCGTTGCTCATTTGGCCGGGGCGATGGGCAAGCCGGTATGGGTGCTGCTCCCCTTTGCCGCCGATTGGCGCTGGCTGCTCCATCGAGAAGATAGCCCCTGGTACCCCGGGGTAATGCGACTGTTTCGACAAGACACACCGGGAGACTGGGTTGGCGTGTTGAGGCGGGTGCAGGCCGCTCTTGAAGAGAGGTTGCGAGGGATCCCTTCTCAAGACCGTGCCTGTTCCTCCCCCTGAACGATGCGCTGAAATAGATAGCCGGTGCCTCGGGCCGTCAGGATCAGCTCTGGGTTGCTGGGGTCATCTTCCAGCTTGGCCCGCAGCCGCGAGATGTGGACATCCACCACCCGCGTATCCACATGGCGCTCCGGGGTATAGCCCCACACCTCTTGCAAAATCTCGGAGCGGGAAAAAGGCTCCCCCGACCGACTGACCAACAACTCCAGTAGACTAAACTCCATCCCCGTCAGGCGAATGCGCTCGTCCCGTTTGTAGACCTGCCGCTTGTTGGTATCGATGCGAATATCCCCCACTTGAATCACCCCAGAACTGGGGATCCCATCGTGGGCCGACCGCGCCACCCGGCGCAACACCGACCGAATGCGAGCTTCCAGCTCCTTGGGGGAAAAGGGCTTGACCACATAGTCGTCTGCCCCCAGCTCCAGCCCTGTGATACGGTCGGCTACATCTCCCAGCGCCGTCAGCATGATGATGGGGATGTCCGATTCTTTGCGCAGCTCCTGGCAGACCCCATAGCCATCCAGCTTCGGCATCATCACATCCAGTACCACCAGGTCGGGATCCTGCTTGTGGAAAACCTCCAGCGCCTCCTCGCCGTCCGAAGCTGTGACCACGTCGTATCCGATCATGGACAGACGGGTTTCCAAGATGCGTCGAATGCTGGCCTCATCATCGACCACCAGAATCCGTTCCTTACGCTGTGCTTCCACGGTGCTGCAACTCCTGAACTTCTAACGGTACTCGGTAAAAGAGAAATCTGAAAAAGAACTAAGGTGGGCGCTATCTTGAGTTGGGCGGATGCAGGAACCTCAGGGGCTGCTCCTCAGTTGGGCAGACTCACCGAGTGAAATTGAACACTCACAAGCAATCATCTGCAATTAACCAAAGCCGCACCCCAGGGATGCAGCTCCGGGAAACAAGCACAAAACAGAAGGCCCTCTCAGCAGTGGATTCAATCTTGTTAAAAGCTCCAACTTCAATCCCACTTGATGATGCTGTCCAGTACTTGGTGCAAGGCACTCCTCCCCCCAAACCATTGCTCAAACCTGAGAGGCCTTCGTAAGAAGTTACTTTCCATAACCTAATTTATCATCCAAAATCGGCTGCCAACCCGCCTCGATGCTCTATTTTGCGGCTATCGGGCCGGACTTGATACATACCTTCACAACTTTTTCAGGCCGATGCCCATTTTTCGGGATGTCCCTCAGGAAAAGCTGGGGATCCTTGACCGTTTGCGGTGGGAACAGCGTAGCAACTGGCCAATAGCTCGGCGGAACGGATCTCTCGATCCGTATGATGCTCCAAAACACGCCGCAACAGACGTTCTGCTTCCAGCCAGGCAGCCAAAGGCAGCGAATCCTCAGGCAGAGGCAGTGTGGAGCTGGGCAGGGATCCCAAAGCACGTAAGGCAGAGGCTGAGACCCAGGCAATTGGGCTGGGCCGCTGGGCCACCCGGCAGGGATCACAGACCAAGCCACCCCATTGGGGGCTGAAAAAAACGCCGTCGACCAACTCCCCTTGACAGAAGTAGCAGGCTTGTACCTGAGGGGCGAACCCCGCCAACGCCAGGAGGTGGTACAATCCGTGGGTGAGCAAGGGCAGAACGGCCTGTTCCGAAGCAGCCCGCTCGATGCGTTCCAAGTGTTCGACCAACACCACAAACAGCTCTTCCTGGGCTTGATCGGGCAAGGCCAACTGCAGAGCCACCTCCGCCAAGTACTGCGCTGCCGTGAGATGGGCTAAGCTGCGGCTGAGACGAGGAAAAGTCTGGAGGGTTTCCGCTTGGACGATGCGCTGTAGACGCTGGGAGGTATCTGCTTGGGCAGACCAGCGCCCCCGCACCATCAGCAAATCGTTAATGACAAAAGGCTCCATCCGCCCGCCCAGCTTGGAAGGCTGCTTACGGGATCCCTTGGCCACCGCCCGGATCAACCCTTGCTCGCGGGTCAAGATGGTTACAATCCGATCCGCCTCTCCCAGGGGGATCCCTTTCAGGTTGATGCCCGTAACCCGGTAGGTGCGGCCACTCATGGGGTTCCTCTGGCTTTCAGCTCTTGCATCAGCTCCAGCCCCCAAGAGGTGCCAATACGGCTGGCCCCCGCCTGGATCATGGCCTCTGCTTGAGCCACTGTGCGAATGCCGCCCGACGCTTTCACCCCCACTTTACCGCGGCTGAGTTGCCACAACAGTTGCACATCTGCCGGCGTCGCCCCCCCCATCCAGCCGGTGGAAGTCATCAGAAAAGCCGCCCCCGCATCGATACAAATCTCCCCGGCCAGCTTTTTCTCCTCCTCGGTCAGCAGAGCCGTTTCCAAAATGGCCTTGACGCAAACCCCCGTTTCTTCCACCAGTTGGGCAATCTCGGCATGGAGGCGATCCAGCTCTCCCGCCTTGAGCCAAGCCAAGTTGATGCGGACATCCAGCTCCCGGCACCCCTGCTCCACCGCCAGTTGGGCCTCGTAAAGCTTGGCCTCTGCAGTGGTTGTGCCCAGGGGAAACCCCACCACCGTGCTCACCTTGACCGGGGATCCGTGCAGCCGCTCCACCACCCGCGGCACGTAGCAAGGAGGAACACAAAAAGTGGGGAAGCCATAGCGCAAGGCAATCTCACACCCCTGGTCAATCTGTTCTGGAGTAACCATCGGCAACAGCAGAGTATGGTCGATGTACTCCGCCAAATTGAGCGAGCTATCCGCTATGCCCTTGCGCTCCAGAGAGAGCATTGGTCGATCCCCCAGCACCCATCTTTACTCTAGCTTCAGCTAGAAATCGCAGGAGCCCCGCACTGTACCCGTAGGG
>NZ_JANSIM010000258.1:0-6557 GCF_047502655.1 Synechococcus sp. R5-12
TCGGGATCTGCGCCGCGACTTTTTGGAACGGCGGTAACTTGGGCCCAAGCGCTCTGCATTGCCGACGCCCTCACCCCCAGCTCCTCTCTCTCAGGGAGAGGGGAAATTGGCGGGATTTTGGGTAGGAAGGGATCCCACCTAGATTAATCTAGAGGAACTTTGTCTGGCCTCACTGGCATTTGCCCTTCCCCACGAGTTTGCCTATGTCTGTCATCCGTGCCCTCCACAGGCAGTTGGTAACCAAAGAGCGCTCTGCCGAAGAGATCGCCCGCGAATACCTGGAGCGTCTCACCCAACTGGAGCCGCAGCTCAAGAGCTTTATTACTGTGACCGAGGAACTGGCTCTGCAACAGGCCAGGGCGGTGGACGCCCGCATTCGGGCCGGGGAGGAGATCGGCCCTTTGGCCGGGATCCCGTTAGCTGTCAAAGACAACCTCTGCACCCAAGGGATCCGCACCACCTGTGCTTCCCGGATGCTGGAGGGGTTCATTCCCCCCTACGAATCGACGGTGACGGCGCGGCTGGCGGCGGCGGGCATGGTGACGGTGGGCAAGACCAACCTGGACGAGTTTGCCATGGGCAGCTCCACGGAAAACTCCGCCTTTCAGCGCACCGCCAATCCCTGGGATCTGACGCGGGTGCCAGGGGGATCCTCTGGGGGATCGGCGGCGGCGGTGGCTGCCGACCAGGCGGTGGTGGCCCTGGGCTCAGATACGGGGGGATCCATCCGCCAACCGGCAGCTTTTTGTGGGGTGGTGGGCCTCAAGCCCACCTACGGGCTGGTGTCTCGCTACGGGCTGGTGGCCTTTGCTTCGTCTTTGGATCAGGTGGGGCCGTTTGGGCGCACGGTGGAGGATGTGGCCTTGCTGCTGCAGGGGATCGCCGGCCATGACCCGATGGACTCCACCAGCCTGAAGGTGGATATCCCGGACTATAGCCAGGCTCTGATCCTGGACATCAAGGGGTTCAAAATCGGGGTGATCCGCGACTTGCTGGGGGAAGGATGCGGCGAGGAGACCCGCGCTGCCGTGCAAGCGGCCATTCAACATCTGCAGGAGCTGGGGGCCGAGATCCTGGAGATCGACTGCCCCAGTTTTCGCTACGGCCTTGCCACCTATTACATCATCGCCCCTTCGGAAGCCTCTGCCAACTTGGCCCGCTATGACGGGGTAAAGTACGGCCTGCGGGAACCTGCCGACTCGCTGCTGGCCATGTATGGCAAGACCCGCGCCCATGGCTTTGGGCCGGAAGTCAAGCGGCGCATTATGATCGGCACCTATGCCCTCTCCTCGGGGTACTACGACGCCTACTACCTCAAGGCTCAGAAGGTGCGCACCCTCATCAAGCAGGACTTCCTCAAGGCTTTCGAGAAGGTGGATGTGCTGGTCAGCCCCACCACTCCCACCCCAGCCTTCAAGCTCGGCGAGCGGGAGGATCCCCTCAGCATGTACCTGTGCGACCTGATGACGATCCCGGTGAACTTGGCGGGATTGCCGGGATTGAGCCTGCCCTGCGGGTTTGCCGATGGGCTGCCCATTGGCCTGCAAATTGTGGGCAATGCCCTACAGGAGAGCAAGGTGCTGCGGGTGGCCTATGCCTATGAGCAAAGCACCGACTGGCACAAGCGACGGCCCCCGCTAGGGCAGCCCTCAGTTGAAGAGGGCCAGGGATCCGATCCCGGCCAACCTCAAGCCAAGCGCAGATCCGGCAAAAGGAGCAAAAAATCCAAAAGCTGAGGCGGGAAGGGCGGCAACTAGGCCATGCCCATCTGGTTGGCCGCTGAAAAGCGTTCCATAAAGCGCAGGAAGCGATCCCACTCTGCCTCGGTTTCCATGTCGTAGGTCACTTCCAGGGCTTTGAATTCCCCGTTCAGGAACTTGGCCCTGATGTTGCGGGTGGTCAGCTCCCCTTCCTCATCGATCATCCGCATGCCGAGGATGTTTTGCGTATCGGATTTTAGATCCTCGAAGCGGAAAATCGCGGATCCCCGGTTGCCGGTCTTGGATTTCAGCACTCGCACCTGGGTGGGCACCTCTTGGATGCCGGGGGAGAACTCGATACTGGCCATGATGTCCTAACCAAACCCAAAGATTTAAGCCATTATAACCGGCCCATCCCCGCGCCCTGCTCCAGAAAATCTCTCAGCTCCTGAGCCGCCATCTGCTCCAGGTATCGGCCAGCCTGCCGTTGGGCTTCTGCCACATCGGGGATCCGGTCGCACAGGGCGCCAACCCGAAGGGGAAGAGGCTGGGCTGCCAACCCAGCGCGCGCTGCCGGAGTCACCTGGCCACAGAGGATGAGCAGGGGTTTTTGGGCTTGGATAGCCTGCTCCAGCACCGCCCCCACCACCTTTCCCATCGCGCTTTGCTCGTCGAGGCAGCCCTCTCCGGTGACGACCAGATGGCAGCGGCGGATGCGCTCCGGCAGGGCCAATTGCTGGGCCAGCAAGCGGATCCCGGACTCCAGAGTGGCCCCCAAAAAAGCCACCAACCCTGCTCCCGCTCCCCCTGCGGCTCCGGCCCCTGGGATCCCGGCCACGGCCTGGCCCAAATCTCGCTCCACCACTTGAGCCCACTGCTGCAGCGCCTGCTCCAACTGCTGCACCTGGGAAGGGGTGGCGCCCTTCTGGGGGGCAAAGACGGCGGCGGCTCCCAACGGACCAGTGAGGGGGTTTTGCACATCGCAGAGGCCGCGGACCCGTTTCCCCTGCCAACCAGGCTGTTCGGGGGGCTCGATGCGCGCCAGCCGGGCCAGCTCCGCCCCACCCCAGCCGATGGGATCCCCAGCTCCATCCAACAGGCGATAGCCTAAGGCCTGCGCCATGCCCGCCCCTCCATCCACGGTGGCGGATCCCCCCAGACCTATCCAGATCTCAGCGATGGGATCGCGGCAAACAGCCCGCAGCAGCTCCCCCAGGCCGTAGGTGGTGGTGCGGCTGGGATCCCGCCGCTCCGGTGGCACCAAGGTCAGGCCGGCCACCTGGGCCAGCTCCAACAGGGCCAGCTCTCCCGCCACCCCATATTCCGCCCACACGGGATCTCCCAGGGGGCCGGTGACCCACAGACCCTTTTTCTCTCCCCCCAGCGTCGGCAGCAATACCTCTAGGGTGCCCTCTCCCCCATCGGCCAAGGGGAGCCGCTCCACCTCGGCCTCCGGCAGCACCTGTTGGATCCCATGGGCTATGTGCTCTGCCGCTTCTGGTGCCCTCAGGGATCCCTTAAAGCTATCCGGGCAAACCAAAATCCGCCGCGGTGGGCTGCTGAACTGGGATCCCTTTGCCTGGAAACCCGCATCCAGCATGGAACCTCCTCGGCGGCGCTAAAAGGTGGATTGCAAGCCTAGCCCTCCTCCTCTGCTGGCGAAGGCTGATCCGCGCTGGCAGGCTGGGAGGCACTGCCCAAAGATTGCTCCAGGGCTAGGCGCTGCTCCATGACCCGCAGGAAATAGCCGCCCATCATCGCGCCGGAGAGCATTTTGGCCAAGCTCTCGCGGTTGGTGATGATCTGAACCCCGAATTGATCGGAGGGCAAGCTCCCCACCAAGCTGCGGATGTTGTGGCCCAAGATCTCCAGCACTTCTGGGGAAGAATTGCGGGCAATATCCTGAAAGACGCTGGGATCCTGAGATTGCAAGTATTGCCAGAGCCGGTTGTCGGGGCTCGGAGTTTGCAATGCCTCAAAACCAGGGATGAAGTTCAACGGGCTCGCCATGGAGTAACCAAGCTCCACAAACACAGCAGATGCCATCCCAACTGGGCTGCTCGGCCTGATCCCACAGGCCTTTGCCGTTCCCGGAATTTGGGCTATCCCAAAGGTAACACCCCATCCTCACCCTCTCCGGTACGGGATCCCACCCTTCTGCGGCGGCAAATGCCGTACCTAAGTAACGGCCGGGGATCAAGCGCTGGCTTCTGAGGTCTCCTCCTCGGCAACCAAGGCAGCGGGTACCACTGTAACTCCCACAATGCTGTCTTCCGGATCCAGGCGCTGCACCAGCACCCCGGTCGCCTCGCGGGACTGGGTGGGAATGGCCTTGGCCAACTGTCGCATGACAATGCCCCTGGCGGTTACCAACAGGATCTCGTCTTCGGCATTGACGATGCGCAGGGCCGCCAGCTCGTCCGACGCCTGCCGGAACTTGGTGGCGATCACCCCCTTGCCGCCGCGGTTTTGCTGGCGGAAATTGTCGATGGCCGAGCGCTTGCCCCGCCCTTCTTTGGTGATCACCAGCACCCAAGGGTTGGTCAGCCTCTCCCCCTCTTGTTCGGCAGCCATCACCGATTCGGCAGAGATAATATCCATGCTGACGATGTCATCGCCGGCGTTGAGGGTAATGGCCCGCACGCCCCGGGTGGCCCGTCCCAGAGGGCGCAGTTGCTCGTCATCTGCCCGGAAGCGAATGGACATGCCTTGGCGGGTTGCCATCACCACATCGTCGCTGGAGCGGGCGCGGCGTACCCAGCGCAGTTCGTCGTTTTCTTCCAGAGAGATGGCGATCAGGCCGTTGGAGCGCACATTGGCAAAGGCGCTGAGGGCCGTTTTTTTGATGTAGCCCCCGCGGGTGAGCATCACCAGATATTCGTCCTCGCTGAACTGGCTCACCGGCACCATGGAAGTAACCCGCTCTTCCCGGGTGATCGGCAGCAACTGAACGATGGCGCTGCCGCGGGCGGCGCGGCTCCCCTGGGGGATCTGGTGGGCGGGCAGGGTATAGACTACGCCCCGATTGGTGAAAAAGAGGATGGTGTCGTGGCTGCGACAGGCAAAAAACTGTTCGATGGCATCGTCTTCTTTGATGCGGGCGCCGGCTTTGCCGCGGGTGGCTCGCCCCTGCACCTGGAACTCCTCAAGGCCCATGCGCTTGATATAGCCCTGCTCGGTTAGAAAGATAACCGTCTCCCGATTTTCGATCAGATCATCCGTTCCCAGCTCCCCATCCTCCAAACAGAGGCGGGAACGACGCGGGCTGGCAAAGCGGGCTTTGAGCTGCTGCAGCTCTTCGCTGATGATCTGCATCACCCGTTCTCGGCGGGCCAGAATATCCCGCAGGTCGGCAATTTGCCTCACCAAGTCTTCGTGCTCGGCCTGGATTTTTTCCGCTTCCAGGGCGGTGAGGCGGCGCAGCTGCATCTGCAGGATCCCGTCGGCTTGGGCTTCACTCAGGCCCAACACCGCCTGCAATTCCTCTCGGGCTGTGGCGGTATCGGCGGCTCCCCGAATGAGGGCAATCACCCGATCCAACTGCCCCAAAGCCAAGAGATAGCCCTGCAGCAGGTGATCCCGCTCTTCGGCTTTTTGCAGCTCGTAGCGGGTGCGCCGCTCGATCACCTCTTCCCGAAAATCCAGAAAAGCCTGTAGAGCATCCCGCAGGGTCAGGGTGCGCGGCTCGCCGTTGAGGATGGCCAGCATGTTGACCCCGAAGTTGGCCTGCAGGGGGGTTTGCTTGTAGAGGTTGTTGAGCACCACCTGCGGCTGGGCATCCCGCTTTAGCTCGATCACCACCCGCATGCCGCTGCGGTCGCTCTCGTCGCGGATGTCGGCAATGCCTTCCAGTTTTTTCTCGTTGACCAGCTCGGCGATCTTCTCAATCATGGCTGCCTTGTTGGTCTGGTAGGGCAGTTCGGTGATAATGATGGCGTCCCGAACCGGTCGGCCCCGCTGCTCTATGGTTTCGACGGTGGCCACCCCCCTCAGGGTGATGGAGCCGCGCCCGGTGGTGTAGGCTTCGCGGATGCCCTCTTGGCCCATGATCAGCGCCCCGGTGGGGAAGTCAGGGGCGGGGATCCACTGCATCAACTCCAGGCTGGTCAGGTTGGGGTTGTGGATGAGGGCGATCAGGCCGTCCACCAATTCGCCCAAGTTGTGGGGCGGGATGTTGGTGGCCATGCCCACGGCAATGCCGGAAGAGCCGTTTAAGAGCAGTTGCGGGATCCGCGCCGGCAGCACCAGGGGTTCTTGCTGGGATCCGTCGTAGTTGCCGACAAAATCGACAGTGTTGGCGTCAATATCTTGGAGCAGGGCTTCTTGGGCAAAGGCAGTCAGCCGACACTCGGTATAGCGCATGGCCGCCGGCGGGTCGTTGTCTACAGAGCCGAAGTTGCCGTGCCCATCCACCAGCCGCTCCCGCATGGAGAAATCTTGAGCCATGCGCACCAGCGCATCATAGACGGCCTGATCCCCGTGGGGATGGTATTTCCCGATCACATCCCCCACCACGCGGGCACACTTGCGAAAGGGGCGATCCGCCGTCAGGCCCAACTCGTGCATGGCGTAAAGAATGCGGCGGTGCACCGGCTTCAGGCCATCCCGCGCATCCGGCAAAGCCCTCCCGACGATCACGCTCATGGCGTATTCCAGGTAGGACTGCGACATCTCCCGCTGCAGGTCGGTGGAGATGATGCGCGCCGTCGATTCGTTGTCGCTCATGGGGTTGGGTTATCCGTAAGGGATCCCAGTCGGCCTTGGCGCAGTGGGTTCATGGAAGTTTATCGAGAAGCCAACCTTGGCCGTGGCAGAGTAAACTACCCGACCCTGACTGCTTCGCAGTACGGGGCGGGC
>NZ_JANSIM010000259.1:0-4146 GCF_047502655.1 Synechococcus sp. R5-12
CTATCGCTGCATAGTTGAACAGTGATGTTCAGCAGTGTTCAGCGCAAATGTATCAGGTATCAACACTCCACCACAAGTCCACCCCAACAGCGAGGATCCCCTAGGGCTCAAAGGGCAAGGATTCCCGTCCCTCCTTGGCTGGTCTGGGCTTGGTCGATTTTTCCACTTCCTTGGCCTCCACCGTGATCGCCTGGGCAGCCCGACGGCGCTCCTCTTCCACCAACTGCTGTAAGTTCTCCGGCAACGGCTCCCGCGAGAGCAGGAAAGTCTGCACCGTTTGGAAGATATTAGAGACAAGGATGTAGAGCAAAACCCCTGCCGGCAGAGGGAAGAACAGGAACATCGCCGAGAACAGCACAGGGGTGATCCGAGCCATGGAACTTTGGCTGGGATCCCCTTTGCCGGTATCCTGTCCGGCATTGGTTAGGTACTGGTTCAGGTAAATGGACACCCCAAAGATGACGATCATGGCGATGATATCCCAGTGGATGGTGCCATCCTCGTCGAAGGCTCCCACACGGCCCAACTTGTCGATGAACAGAAAGCCAGTCTCAGAGGCCAAACCGGGAATGGACACCTGCACGGTCACATCCCCCGGCTGCAGAGCCAGCAAGGTGCCATCCGGCTTGATCTGGGCACGATCTTCTCCTTTGGTGATCTTCCAGGTGAGCTGTAACAGATTGGGATCCCCACCCGCTTCGGCCACCAATTGCTCAAAAGGCTTGCCCCCCGGCCCTTGAAGCAAAAATTGCACCTCTTCCCCGACGGCAACCTTGGTGCCTTTGGGTTCCACCAGCACCACCGGCTTGTGAAGAGAGTCGGTGACAAAAATGTTCTTGCTGGGGCTGACGTAGGGGGCGGGCACCACCTCAGCCGCCATTTCCGCCGGCAGGATCTGCAAGTTGACATCGTAGGTCACCGCTGCAAAGGGGGATCCCCGCAGGGTGGCAAACAGGGCAAACAGCACCGGCATTTGAATGAGCAGTGGCAGGCAGCCCCCCAAAGGATTGGCCCCCAGCTCGCTGTAAAGCTTGGCCTGGGCTTCCCGAAGCTTCTGCGGGTCGTCTCGGTATTTCTCCTGGAGTTCTCGCATCCGCCGCTGCATCACCGGGCTGATCACCTTCATGCGCCGCATGTTGCGGATGGATCCCACATTGAGCGGGTAGAGGGCAAAGCGGATCACCAACGTCAGGAAGATGATGGCCAGTCCGTAGCTGGGCACGATCCCATAGAAAAAATCCAGGATCGGCAGCATGACGTTGTTGGAGAGAAATCCGACTCCGAAGTCCATGAGGGGCGCTGGCAAATGTCCGTAACCATTGTAATGGCTTCCGTTCGGTTGACGAGGGCGTTTTCAGGGTTTGTCCCCTGGATCCGTCAGATAGACCTGAGAAAGGCGAGCAATTGAGCAAAATCAAGCCCGCTCCACTGAACAGGGATCCCAAGGCCCAACAAGAACCCCCCGCCGGCAGTTGCCTAGCAGTCCTTTTTTCCCCTATGATGAGAAACGCTTGATCCTCGGTAGCTCAGCGGTAGAGCGGTCGGCTGTTAACCGATTGGTCGCAAGTTCGAATCTTGCCCGGGGAGTATGTCTGAGCCAATCAAGGAAGCCGGATCCGGAACCCTATCCTTCCAGGCGGCTCTGGGCCTGCTGAGGGAAAGGGGGAGAGAAAACCCAGTCTCCCATCTCGTCGAGGAAGATGCGACGCTAAGCCAGACGTGGAGAAAATAATGTGAAGCAATGTGAAGGCGGCTAAGGGTTTCGTCCCGCCTATTCCCGGCAAGTGTCAAGAGTCTCTGTCCTTTGGGGCAAGGAGTATGTCAGAATACCCTCTGGCTGTCTATTCCCAATCCGAGGGTGCTTGCTGTGATCGACCTGTCGCGGATCCCTGCCCAACCCAAGCCCGGCCTGCTCAACATCTTGATTGAGATTCCCGGCGGCAGCAAAAACAAGTATGAGTTCGACAAAGACATGGGAGCAATGGCGCTGGATCGGGTGCTCTACTCCTCGGTGCAGTACCCTTACGACTACGGCTTTGTGCCCAACACGCTGGCCGGGGATGGGGATCCCTTGGATGGCTTGGTGATCATGGATCAGCCCACTTTCCCAGGGTGTGTGGTCACGGTGCGACCCTTGGGCATGTTGCAGATGATCGACGGCGGGGATCCCGATGAGAAGCTGCTGTGTGTGCCTGCCAAGGATCCCCGCTATGCTTCGGTGACCAAGCTGGAAGACATCGCCCAGCACCGCCTGGATGAGATTGCGGAGTTTTTCGCCACCTACAAGCGCCTGGAAAAGAAAGAAACCCAGATCTTGGGCTGGAAAGGCTTGGCCGAAACCGAGGCGATTATTGCCAGCAGCATCGCAGCTTGCAAACAACCCAAATAGGTATTTTCAAGAGATACGAACAGAAAGAGCTTCCTGGCGATGTTGCAACAGTCGCTCTGGGGTGAGGGGCCCTTCGATGTGTTGCCAAGGCAAGGGATCCGCTGGATCCCAGTGGCTGTGCACGTAGTAGTCTAGGGGCGGCAGTTGCCCTTTAAGCTCTTTGAAAGCCCGCCGGTAGCTCCCCAAGGATTCCCCAAAGTCCCGCGCCAACTGCAAGACTTTTCCCACCCGCCGATCCCCTCGCGAGATGAGGGCTTGGATCACCGACCAGCTATAGCTTTCCGGGCGCAACTCCACCCCCAGGGGACGCAGGTGTTTCTGGAAAAACTGCAGTTTTTTCTCGGCTTGGGGATCCACTCCGTACCACTGAAAAGGGGTGTGGGCTTTGGGCACAAAGGTGCTGCAACCCAGCGTCAGGCGCAGGCCGGGAGCCGCTTTTTTGAGCTCTTGGAAAAGGGCTACTGTGGCCTCCAGATCTGCCTGGGTTTCCGCCGGGATCCCTACCATGCCGTAGAACTTAATGCCCTTCAGACCTCCAGCCTGGGCGTGGGCTGCTGCTGCCAAGATTTCCGGGTTGCTTAACTTCTTGTTGATGATCTGGCGCAGTTGTTCTGAGCCACTTTCGATGGCCACCGTAATGGACTGGCTGCCCCGGCGGGAGAGTACCTGCGCCAGACGTGGGGTTACGGTAGCGGTGCGCACCGAGGCCAGACTGAGACGCACCTGCTCGAAGCGATCCTGGGCCAAGTGCTCCAGCAACTGCTCGAATTGCGGGTGTTGGGTTACCGAAGCCCCCAGCAACCCAATCCGCTGGGTAACCTGCAGCCCCCGCTCCACCGCCGGGATCAAATGCCCCTCCACATCCGCCACCCGGAAGGGCAACGTTAGGTAGCTGGCCAGGCAAAACCGACACATCTCCGGGCAACTGCGCACCACCTCCACCATGTAGATGCTCTCCCAGGCCGCTTTGGGGGTGACTACTGTGGAAACCGAGAGGGTGTTGCCGCGGAAGGTGTGTTTGCGGATGGAGCTAGGGATCCCGGCCACTTTGGGGAGCACCTTCTCCACCGGGCCGTCGGGCTCCCGGTATTGGGGTTCATACAAGCCGGGCACATAGATCCCTGGCACCTGCGCTAGCGCCTGCAATTTCTCAGCCCGGGATCCCTGGCGCACCTGCCGATAGACCTCGATCATCTTCTCCAGAAGACCTTCCCCATCCCCCAGCAAGATCAGGTCAAAAAACTCGGCAAAGGGCTCAGGGTTGGCTGTCAGTACCGGGCCGCCGCCAAAGACCAAGGGGTGGGCTTCTTCCCGCTCCTCAGATCTGGGAGGGATCCCGTGCCGTTCCAGCAGAGCCAGGATATGGACATAATCCAGCTCCCAGGATAGGGAAAAGCCGAACAGCTCCGGCTCCCGGGGCAGGGGTTCAGCCAAGTCTGTAAAGAGGCGGGAGACGGCCACATCTCGGCGGCTGGCCAGCAGACTCCAGATGACTTGATAGCCCAGGCTGGTGATCCCCACTGCGTAGGTGTTGGGGAAGGCGTAGATTACCCGCACTGCGTCGGGGTCAGGCGTGGCCGGGGCAAAGAGCAACTGCTCCAGGGCAAACTCTGAACTAGCCAAGGGATCCCGCTGTGTTGGATTGAGGTTTGGGTTCCGGCTCGGAAGAGTTTTGATTTGCCTGCCGAACTTTTTTGGCTCCTGCATGCTAACAAAAGCTAGCATCTTTCACCAATGCAGATTGCCGGAACAGGGCA
>NZ_JANSIM010000260.1:0-6061 GCF_047502655.1 Synechococcus sp. R5-12
CGCCCTGGTCGCGTCAGCGGGCCGTAGGCCTTAGGGCGGGGCTTCAGACCCAGTTTTTTGGTAAAGCCAAACTACCCTCCCCAGCAGCTTTTTTCTTAACCGAAAGTTAACCCTAGGCCCAATCTGGAGCCACTGCACCACCGACACCAGCGTTCCGGGAAGGGGCTGGAGAAGCTAGGGCTGCTGCTCCTTTGAAGAGGGAGAGGGGGGATAGAGCAGGGCTTCCAGCTCCTGCAGCGCTTGCTCCAGGTTGTCGTTGACAATCACGTAGTCAAATTCGTCTTGGGCATCCAATTCCTTGCGGGCCTGCTCCAGGCGGCGCTCGATGCTGGCCTCTGAGTCTTGTCCGCGCTCGCGGATGCGACGTTCCAGCTCTTCCAGAGAAGGGGGACAGAGAAAGATGCGAATGGCATCTGGGTACTGTTGCCTCACCTGACGGGCCCCCGCCAGCTCAATTTCCAGCAGCACATCCTGACCCTGGTTAAGTTTTTGGAACACGATCTCGCGGGGAGTGCCGTAAAAGTTGCCCGCATACTGTGCCCATTCCAACAGCTCGTTGGCTTCAATCAAGTTGAGAAATTCCTCCCGGCTGCGAAAGTAGTAGTTGACACCTTCCTGTTCGCTGGGGCGGGGGGGGCGGGTGGTGACCGAAACCGAGAGATACAGCTCGGGGTGGCGCTGGCGCAACTGGTTGACCAGCGTACCCTTACCCACTCCGCTGGGCCCTGTCAAAACCACCAAGCGACCGCGCGGGGTAGGAGCCGGAAGGGATCCCTGCTGCTGCGTACACTCAGAGGGAACTGGGGTAGGAGAGGCTGGCATAGACAGAGACCGACGCAAGACGGCTGGGCAATTGACTTGTTTGGGTTGGTTTTAGGATATCTCACTCCTGGTTCCTCAGACGGCTCACAGCGATGGCTTTCACTCGGTTTCGTCTGGCAAACCGGGCTTGGCCGTGAGGAAGCGGTTGGCAACGGTTTCGGGTTGGATGGCGGAGAGGATAACGTGCCCGGAATCGGTGATGATGACAGCGCGGGTACGACGACCATAGGTGGCATCTATCAACTGGCCCCTCTCGCGGGCATCGCTGATGATGCGTTTGATGGGAGCTGACTCGGGACTGACAATGGCGACCACACGCCCAGCGGCGACGATGTTGCCAAAGCCAATGTTGATTAGGCGGGTATCCATGGGGTGATGAGCGAACCTAACGGCTGTCCGGCCAGCGACCTTCATTAAGGTAGCAAATGGGGCTCTTTCGCGGGTTTGCTACAACGACACCTGAGTTCTCGGCCAATGGGGCAGTGGGTTTCGGCGACAAGTCCCGTTCGGGTGAGCCGCAAAAAGGCTGTGGTTGCATAACAAGCTGCACCCTCCCAAACAACTTGCCCTGTTTATCGAGGACGGTAAAATCGTCAACATGAAGCCACTTCAATGGAACTTGAACTGTAAGCCTCAAAGGCCGCCGCTGTGGTAAGCAGTTTGAGGCAGCTCTGAAAACGAAAAGATCGACCCAGCACCCCAAGCTTGAATAGATTTCTTCCTTGCCTATGCTTGACCTGACTTGGCTGGATCCCCTTGTCCAGCACTTTCAACTGGGGGATCCAGAGCCACCCGAAGCCATCCGAGTGGGCCTCATTCACCAAACTTGGAAACTCAACACCTCTGAGGGATCCTTCATCGTCCAGCGCCTTCACCCCCGATTTGATCCTGCTGTCACTGAAGATGGTCAAGCCATCGGCCAATGGTTGAGACAACACGGCTTCCCCGTCCCCCAATTCCGCCGCGCTCGCGATGGATCCCTGCACTTGGCCTGGGCAGAAGGACTGTGGCGGGTCATGGATTGTCTGCCGGGATCCTGTCACCCAACTCCTCCCAATTGGGGCTATCTGGAAGAGGCGGGGGCAGCCGTTGGACGCCTGCATCGACTCCTGGCCCAGATGGACTATCGTTTTCGCTTCCAGATCCCGCATTTTCACGATACGGCTCACCTTTGGCAACAGCTACGCCAGTATGAGCCGGCCCCAGAAGTGCAGGCAGAATGGCAGTTTTTAATCGAAACTGTGCCCAATCTTCTGCTGCCCTCGGGGATCCCAACTCAAATCATCCATGCCGATCTCAAGTTCAACAACTTTTTGTTCGATGAGCAGGGGCGATTTGTGGGCCTGGTGGATCTGGACACCTTCATGTATCACAACCTCTATGTTGAACTGGGGGATGCCCTGCGCTCCTGGGGCAAACGAGGAAATACCCTTCAGCCAGAGGCGATCCTGGCCGGGTTGCGGGGCTATGCCCAAACCGGGAACTTGCACGCCCTACAACCGGAACTCCTTCTCCAAGGGATCCAACTGATTACCCTGGAATTGGGGATGCGCTTTTTGCAGGATTGGTTTGAAGACGCTTACTGGAATTGGGATCCCCAGCGCTACCCCAGTCGCAAAGCCCATAACCTGGCCCGCTGCCAACAGCAAATTTGCCTCTATCAAGACCTCACCCAGAGGGCACCCCAACTGTTGGAGTCCATGCGCGCCCTTTTGTCTTGTGAGCAGCGGAAAGAGGGAAGGTAGCCAACAGGTTTGCCCAGCTTTTGACAGCTCGTTTTGGGATCTGCTACCGCGGCATAGGAATGAAACATTTCTAAATATTTCTGTGGCATTGCTTCCCGACTCTCCTCCCCCAGAGGGAGAGGGGCTGGGGGCGGTCGCGAAACGCCTAGGAAGTGTCTCAATCTAGTTTCAAATGACGATAACGCTCAATCTCGACTTTGACTTGGATCGCAATGGTCGGGAACACGCTCCAAGCTCCCCTAGGCGGTTTGCACTTGGCGCACCAACCCAGTCGTTTTCAGAGCAGCCAAAGCCCGATCCCGGTAACGGCCATAGCGCTCCTGCTTGTTGCGAAGCTTGCGCCCCTCCAAATCCGGCAACAGCCCAAAATTGGCCGGCATCGGCTGAAAGTGCCTGGGATCGGCGCTGCTGATGAACTGAAACAGGGATCCCATCATTGTTTCGGGGGGCAGCGTGATCAAGGGCAACCCCAGAGCCAGGCGGGCGGCGTTCTGTCCGGCCAACCATCCCCCTGCCACCGCGCAGGCATAGCCCTCGGTGCCCACCAACTGGCCGGCGGCAAACAGCGTGGGTCGGCGACGAAATTGCAAGGTCGGCCACAGAAGCTGGGGCGAATTCAAAAATGTATTGCGGTGCATCACCCCAAAGCGGACAAACTCCGCCTGTTCCAGGCCGGGGATGAGGCGAAAGACCCGCTGCTGTTCTCCCCATTTCAAGTTGGTTTGAAAGCCCACCAAGTTCCACAGCTGCCCTGCTTTGTCCTCTTGCCGCAACTGCACCACCGCGTAAGGACGGGATCCCGTGCGCGGATCCACCAGCCCCACCGGCTTCAAGGGGCCGAAACAGAGGGTGTCTTTGCCCCGGCGCGCCATTTCTTCAATCGGCAAGCAGCCCTCGAAAAACTTGCGCTCCTCCCGTTCAAAATCCTTGAGGGGCGCCTGCTCTGCCTCCACCAGCGCCCGCCAAAACCGTTCGTACTCCGCTTCCGTCATGGGGCAGTTGAGATAGGCTGCTTCCCCCTTGTCGTAGCGGGAAGCCTGAAACACCACCGCTCGGTTCAACGAATCCCCGGTAACAATGGGGCTAGAAGCATCGAAAAAGCTCAGGTACTCCAGGCCCGTAAAGGCTTGCAGTGCCTTGGCCAGGGGATCGCTGGTCAGAGGGCCGGTACAGAGGACGGCAATGCCCTCCGGGATCTCCGTCACCTCCTCCCGACGCAGGGTGATGCGGGGATGGTTTTGAATGGCTTCCGTGAGAGCCTGGCTGAAGCGGGCCCGATCCACTGCCAATGCCCCTCCTGCCGGCACTGCATGGCAATCCGCCGTCGCGATCACCAGGGATCCCAGTTGTCGCAGTTCTTCCTTGAGTAGCCCTGCCGCCCGATCGCTGGCTGCAGCCCCAAAGGAGTTGCTGCACACCAGCTCCCCCAACTGATCGGTGTGATGGGCTGGGCTCTGACGCACGGGGCGCATCTCCGAAAGGATGACAGGCAACCCTGCCTGGGCAATTTGCCAAGCAGCTTCTGTCCCCGCCAACCCCCCGCCCACAACATGGATGGGGGCAAAGGCTCCCGCTCGTGCAAGCGGGCTGCAAGCCCTTGGGTTAGTTGGAGGGTTCATCACAACCTCCGGGAGGGAAGAGAAGAATGGAGCGCACCCTGCCGAGGCCGGAAACGGCCCAGGTCAAACCCACTATGGTGACATACTCCCGCACTCATGCTGACGCAAAGCACTCCGCGCTGCTAAAGCGAAAGAGTGTGCGCTTCTCGCTTCAACGGGGAGCTATCACAAGAACCCTCAGCGAGCAGACACGGAATGTCCCACCGCGTAGCTGTACCAGATTCCGGCAAAGCCGTTTTGTACAGCCAGGTTGATTATAGAACAAAGACCGCCTTTCATCCCGACCCTTACGCTGAGGCATAGCGCTCCGCGCCGCTAAAGTGGTTGCGTCGCGTTGCGTAGCGATAAGGAGGGCGGAGCTTCTGGGCGGATTAGCTAACCCTCAGCATGGCCCGACCTGCACGAGGCAAGTGACCCAGAGGCGGGATACGCTACTAGATACGCTACTATAAGTACCCGCTGACACCCAGGATCCCGACCCATGACGGAAACGGCTGACCTTTGGCCACAGCTTTTGGGGCAGTTGCTGGATCGGCAATCTCTCAGCGAAGCCCAAGCTGAACAGTTGATGAACGGTTGGCTCCAGAACCAAGTGCCAGATGTGGTGTCGGGGGCGATTCTGGCGGCCCTGCACGCCAAGGGTGTGAGCGCCGGTGAACTGGCCGGAATGGCACGGGTGCTACAGCGGGCTTCGATGGGATCCCCGCTGGACTTGCCTCTCCTGGTGGATACCTGTGGCACCGGCGGCGATGGGGCCGGCACTTTTAACATTTCCACGGCGGTGGCCTTTGTGGTCAGTGCAGCCGGGATCCCGGTGGTTAAACATGGCAACCGTTCCGCCTCTGGCAAGGTCGGCTCGGCGGATGTGCTGGAGGCCCTGGGGGTGAACTTGGGGGCTGAGCCAGAGCGGGTGCGGGCGGCTGTGGCGGAAGTGGGCATCACCTTTTTGTTTGCTCCCCAGTGGCACCCGGCCATGCGGGCGGTGATCCCCTATCGGCGGGCCCTCAAGGTTCGCACCATTTTCAACCTGTTGGGGCCCTTGGTCAACCCCCTCTATCCCAACCGCCAGGTGATCGGGGTTTACGCCCAGGAGCTGGTGCCGGTAATGGCAGAGGCCCTGCGCCTGTTGGGACGGGAAGGGGCCATTGTGTTGCACAGCCGCGAAGGTCTCGACGAGGCCGGTCTGGATCAACCCACCGATCTGGGCATCCTGTCCGGTGGGCTGGTACGGACGGAAGTCTTGAACCCTGCAGATTACGAGCTGACCCTGGCACCCACCCAAGCTCTCAAGGGGGGGGATGTGGCGGAAAATGCCGCCATCCTCACCCAAGTTCTCCAGGGATCCGGGACGCCTGCCCAGCAGGATGTGGTGGCCTTGAATGCTGCTTTGGCCCTGCAGGTGGCCGGAGTGGCCCCCGATTGGAGAGCCGGGATCGCCCAAGCTCGCGAGATTCTCGCCAGGGGTGCCGCTTGGGATCGCTTGCAACAGCTGGTTCATTTTCTCAAGGCTTGATGCCGGTAGGAGCCCAGGAGAGGGCGACAGGGATCCCACCTGAGCCTAGGGCTAAAACTCCCGCCCTCGCCCAAAGGCCAGAACTTCATCCACCCCCAAGCGAGGCTTGCGCGGCAGGTTACCCGCTGCCGCATATCCAACCGCCAGCAGCATCACCGGCACGTAGCGGTCGGCAATGCCGAACTCCCGCTTTACCCCTTCCGGATCAAAGCCGATCATCGGCCCGCTCACCAAACCCTTGGCCTGAGCCGCGATCATCAGCGCCATGGCAGCCATCGCCCCAGAGCGAATCGCTTCATCCCGCGCCAAGGTGGGATTGTGGAGCATGCCTCTAACCCCCAAAACCCTGAACTTTGCTGAAT
>NZ_JANSIM010000261.1:0-645 GCF_047502655.1 Synechococcus sp. R5-12
GGCCTCCGGCCCGCTGACGCGATAGGCCTCCGGCCCGCTGACGCAACCGTAGCCGGTCTCGCCAACAGGAGCAGCAGTCTCGGTTGTGCTCCGCACCGCTGACGCGAACAAGAGCTTTTTGCCCAAATCGGCAATTTGCTGGCCTGTATATCGGAAGGATTGAACATCAAAAGAAATTCCCACCCGATGAGTACGGGCCTGTTGCATGACGGCGTGGGGAAAATAGCCCACCCCAAAGGTGATCTGAGGATGCTCTAGAGGCCCATAGTGGCCACGGTTGCCCTCCAGCAAATGCCGCACCACCGCCTCTCCATACTTTTCCGGGATCCGGCTTTCTGAGGTGACAAAATCAGGGCTGTAATCCTGGTGCATTGCCTGGTAGATGACCCGTTCTGGATCTGGGGTTTGATTCAGCACCACAACTTGAAACAAAGCATCCACAGGCTGCATCCCCTAGTGCTTCGCACCGCATGTTAGGATTCTGAGATCCTTGTAAGATCATATTGGCAGCGGAGAACGCCAACGGCATTGGCCTGCTCCACCACAGAGCATATTCCCTATCTGCCCCCACCCTGAGGTATTCCTTAACTCAGTGTAAGGAGAAGAGAGCATGACTCTAGTCAATAATAAGCTCAACTATACTGA
>NZ_JANSIM010000262.1:0-5589 GCF_047502655.1 Synechococcus sp. R5-12
CCTACGGGTACAGTGCGGGGCTCCTGCGATTTCTAGCTGACCCTGCTCCGTTCAATGGTTTTACGGCCCATACCGTCAGCCAATAGCTTGGACGTTGAATCCAGGTTGAGCGGGCCACGGGGCCTGTCGGTCAAGAGGAACAAGTTTGAGCCTGCTTTCGATAACTGACTCGATATCTGATCCGTTTGCTCAACAAGGGAAATACGTTTGTCCAGCGATTGGAAGATTCCCCTTCCAATAGCAGGCATACTGCAGTTGCTGAATTGCTCCTCTTCGATGCCTCTGGGAGTTCTGGGCATCTCGATCTTCGAGAGGGATCCCTGAGGTGGCCCATGTGAGTGAGGTAAAATCCTGGCAACCGAGCAGATCGATAACCCAAACTGAGGAGAGCTGACTATGAGGAGAGCTGACTATGAGTATGAGTATGAATAGGGCTTCTGCCTTCCCCTTAACCTGGCTGTGGACGGGATCCCTGGCCCTGGGGGTGACGGCCCTGGTGACCCGCCAAGTGATCTGGGGGCTCTTACCTTTGGCAGCAGCCTACCCTGCCATCCGCCGCCGCGAAGAACAGCTTGGCCAAGTTCTGGAACAGACCTGGACACAGCAGCAACAGACAGCAACCCAACTGGAGACCCTGCAAGCGCGTTTCGAGGTGCTGGACGCTCGGCTCACTGCTGAACCGTCCCTTCTGCAGCAGACCTTGGCTTCCCCGGCTGAAGCCATTCAAGAGCTCGAGCAGAAAGTAAAGGTTTTGGAGCCCATCTGGGTACAGCAGCAGCAGACGGCGGCCCAACTGGAAACATTACAAGGGCGGATCGACGCCCTCGAAGCTCGGCCCACGTCTCATCTGTCCGTGCGGCAACAGCTGGCCCCCATCACCCAGGCCATCCAGCACATCCAGCAGCGGTTAAAAGCCGTGGAGCTGCGGTTGAATGCTCTGCCGGTATCCCAGCCCCAAGTGACTTTGGAGCAACTGGAGTTGGTGCAGGCGCAACTCCAACACCTGCAGCAGCTGGTGGCATCCCAGCCGAACCCTGCTTTTCCCCGCAAAGCCCTGGGGGTGTTCATCGACGCGGCCAATCTCCACGCCAGCGCCCAGCAGTGGGGATCCCATCTCGACTATCCCAGTCTGCTCAGCTGGCTGGCCCAGGGCAGATCCGAGATGGAAGTGCATATTTACACTGGGGTAGATCACCACAACCAAGCTCAGCATCGCTTTCTGCAGGAGTTGAGAAGGCAGGGCTATCGGGTGGTCACCAAGCCGGTGGTGATCCACGCCGACGGCAGCCGCAAAGCCAACCTGGATGGGGAGCTGATTGTGGATATGATGGCGATGTGCTCCCGCTACGAGACGGTGCTGCTGCTGAGCGGGGATGGAGATTTTGTGCCGGCCCTCAAGTACATCCGCCGCCAAGGCTGCCGGCTGGAGGTAGCCGCCTACAGGCCGAATACAAACTCGGAGCTAATTCGGATAGCCGATCGGTTCGTCGATTTGTGCGCTTGGTAGGGGACAGGAACGCTGGTGCCGCTACCTGCAAAACAGACTCCGGCCACCGACTAAACCTTTGCAATCTCAGCGCCTGAACCTCGCTTGGATCAACCTTGTCCAAAAATTGGCATTCTCCCTGCCCTAAAAGGCAAGGATTCTTTCCCAGGCCACAGGATAATTCCTACTTCTTGGGCTACACCACCCTTGCGAGTGGTGGGGGATGCCATAACCCCGACTACTGGGATGAACTCCCAGATACTTTTCCTGCTGACATTGCTCTTGCTAACACTGCGCCATACTCAAGTTGGCGGAGTTCAACCAACAGCGTAGCACGAAGCCGCCCTTGCCGCGTCAGCGGGCTGTAGGCCTTAGGGCAGGGCTTGCAACCCAGTTTTCTTGGT
The DNA here is from genome assembly GCF_047502655.1 of Synechococcus sp. R5-12. Lineage (NCBI taxonomy): Bacteria > Bacillati > Cyanobacteriota > Cyanophyceae > Synechococcales > Synechococcaceae > Synechococcus > Synechococcus sp. R5-12. The sequence goes on from NZ_JANSIM010000262.1 coordinate 1,891, forward strand.
CAACTTAACCCCAATCGGAGAATCCAGATGTCAACGCAACTCACACAGCGGTTTGTGCAGGCAATGCACTATGCCCATCGCTGGCATGCTTCTCAGACCCGCAAGGGAACCGGGATCCCTTACCTCAGCCATCTGTTGGCCGTAGCAGCCATCGCCCTGGAGCATGGGGCGGATGAAGATGAAGCGATTGCCGCTCTGCTCCACGACAGCCTAGAGGACGGCCCCCACAACACAGGCGAGCCCCGGGCCCAGATTGAGCAACAGATCCGGGAGCACTTTGGAGAACGGGTGCTGCAGATCATCCTGGGATGTACGGATACCGAAAGCGATGGCTCCCGAGGCGAGCCCAAAGAAAACTGGAAAGAGCGCAAAACCGCCTACCTGAAGCACCTGGAAACGGCAAATGCCTCGGTTTTGTTGGTGGCCGCCTCTGACAAGCTGCACAACGCCCGCTGCATCTTGCGGGATTTTCGCCAACTGGGGGATAAACTCTGGCAGCGGTTTTCCGCCGGAAAAGAGGGATCCCTGTGGTACTATCGATCGTTGGCAGAGATTCTGGGGCGACGGCTGCCCGGCAATCTATCGGCGGAGCTTCAAGAGCTGGTGGCTGAGTTGCAATGCCAAGCTGGAGCGGTAATGCCTTGACAGAGACAAGCAGGGCTGAAGAAAATGCTGAGGGCAGCCCTATTCATCACACTTTTTGGGTCACGCACCTATGGTTCTCGCTGTTGGCACCCCTGCTCCTGGGTTCAACACCACTGACACCCAAGGCAACCAGGTTTCGCTGGCTGATTTTGCCGGCAAAACCGTTGTCCTCTATTTTTACCCCAAAGACGACACCCCCGGCTGTACCAAGGAAGCCTGTGGATTCCGCGACGCCTACGCCGACTACCAAAGCAAGGACGTGGTGGTGCTGGGGGTGAGCATGGACGACCAAGCTTCTCACCAAAAGTTCACCGAAAAGTACAACTTGCCTTTCCCCCTACTGGTGGATAGCAGTGGGGTGATTACCCGCGCCTACGATGTGGATGGGGGCGGCTATGCCAAGCGGGTGACCTACGTCATTGATGGCGAGGGCAAAATTGCCAAGGTCTACCAGAACATCAATACCGAAACCCATGCCCGCGATATTTTGGCGGATTTGGGTTTGTAGAAACGCTGCCTCTTTTCAGTACTCCTCGCTAGATCCCGGCCTTTGCGCATGAACGACGACATTCCGGTCGCCCGTCGCCAGTCCACTCCGGCGAAAAAGGCGCAAAGTTCGGTGCCTGCCCTGAGGTCCCGTCTAGTCTTGGGCCTGGTGCTGGTTGGGCTAGTGCTCCTGGCGGGTTGGGGGATAGAGAAGTTACCGGGATCCCAGCAGGCGGCGGATCCCCAAGTTCTGGAAGAAACCGGTCAGCCCCCTCTGCCGCAGCCAACTGTGCAGAATGGGCGAGCTTCCTTGCTGGGGCACTATGCCTATTCCGAAGCCCCTGCAGACAGCTTGCGGGTGGTGGGCCACTACCACGGTCGTGAGGTGCGCCTACGCCAGGCGGCTGCTGAAAGTTACCTTCGCATGAGCGAAGCAGCTCAAGCTGCCGGGATCCGCCTTGTCCCCATTTCCGGGTTTCGCTCCATTGCGGATCAGGAATTCTTGTTTTTTCAATTGGCTCAATCCCGAGCCTTGCGACCCGAGGAACGAGCTGCTGTCAGTGCTCCCCCTGGCTACAGCGAGCACCACACTGGCTATGCCATCGACCTTGGGGATGCCGGGTTTCCGCAGTGGGATACCCAAGAAGCCTTTGAGACCACCCCGGCCTTCCAGTGGCTGCAGAGCAACGCGGCCCGCTTTGGCTTTGAGCTGTCTTTCCCCAGAAACAACCCTCAGGGGGTGAATTACGAACCCTGGCACTGGCGCTTTGTGGGCGACCGCCATAGCCTAGAGACCTTTTACAAGCGCTAGCCAACTCCCTTCTTCTGAGGGGAGGGGGGCTGGGGGTGAGGGCCCAAAGAGCGGATGACGCGATTCGAACGCGCGACCGTCTCGTTGGCAACGAGAAGCTCTACCACTGAGCTACATCCGCGTCGGGAAATTTATGATGGCAAGTTTTGCGGTGGTTTGTCAAGTCAGGGATCCCCGGCGCATTTTGTTCCAGAATGAGAGAAGTTCATCTTTCTTTGCAGTTGCGCAAAGTCTGGGCGGGATCCCGGGCAGCGCCTGTTTGAGGGTATCGCTATGCGGGTAGCCATTATTGGGGCCGGATTGGCCGGGTTGGTGACGGCAGTCGATTTGGTTGAAGCAGGACACGAGGTGCAGATCTACGAGGCGCGGCCTTTTGTCGGCGGCAAGGTGGGATCCTGGCAGGATGCCGATGGCAACCACATCGAGATGGGGCTGCACGTTTTTTTCTGCAACTACAGCAATTTGTTTGCCCTGATGAAGAAGGTGGGAGCCTACGAGAACCTGCTGCCCAAGCAGCACACCCACATCTTTGTCAACCGCGGCGGGCAGACGGCCAGTCTGGATTTTCGCTTTCCCCTGGGGGCGCCTTTCAACGGCCTCAAAGCTTTTTTCACCACCGAGCAACTCTCTTGGGCGGACAAGCTGCGCAATGCTCTGGCGCTGGGCACCAGCCCTCTGATTCGCGGCTTGCTGGACTATGAAGGGGCAATGCGGCAAATTCGCGCCTTGGATCGGATGAGCTTTGCCGATTGGTTTCGGCGGCATGGGGGATCCGAGGGTAGCCTGAAGCGGATGTGGAACCCGATTGCCTATGCCTTGGGCTTTATCGATACAGAGCAGATTTCTGCCCGCTGTATGCTGACGATCTTTCAGATGTTTGCCAGCAAAACAGAGGCCTCCAAGCTCAATTTCCTCAAGGGATCCCCGGACACCTATCTCACTCAGCCTATCGTCCGCTACATCCAAGCCCGTGGGGGCCAGATCCACACCCGCAGAGGGGTCAGCCGCATTGAAGTGAACGACTCTCCTCCCTACGCGGTGACCGGCTTGCTCTTGGCCAATGGAGAGCGGGTGGAGGCAGATGTGTATGTGTGTGCAACGGCAGTGGAAGGGGCCAAGCGGCTGATCCCGGAAGTATGGCGGCAGTGGCCACAATTCGACAACCTCTACAAGCTGGAATCCGTACCGGTGGCCACGGTGCAGTTGCGCTTCGATGGCTGGGTGACGGAGCTGAACCCCCAAGGCCAGGCCAAACGAGCCAGCCAACACCCAGAGGCTCTGGGTATCGACAATCTCCTCTACACCGCCGATGCCGATTTTTCCTGCTTTGCCGATCTGGCCCTCACCAGCCCCGCCGACTACTACAAGCCGGGCCAGGGATCCCTGCTACAATGCGTGCTCACGCCGGGGGATCCCTTCATTTCCATGCCCAACGAGCAAATTGCCCAGCACGTGTTGCACCAAGTCCACGAGCTGTTTCCTTCATCCCGGCAACTGAACATGACCTGGTACAGCGTGGTGAAACTGGCCCACTCCCTCTATCGAGAAGCGCCGGGCATGGATCCCTATCGCCCACAGCAAAAGACCCCAGTACCCAACTTCTTTTTTGCCGGCAGCTACACCGCCCAAGACTACATCGACAGCATGGAAGGGGCCACCCTCTCCGGCCACCTGGCTGCTCAGGCCATTCTGGCTGCCCACAGGGATCCCTGATAGGAGCATGACTCTAGTCAATAATAAGCTCAACTATACTGAAA
>NZ_JANSIM010000263.1:0-5022 GCF_047502655.1 Synechococcus sp. R5-12
AAATTCAGCAAAGTTCAGGGTTTTGGGGGTTAGAGGCATGCTCACCATGCAAAGTCTCATGCAAAGTCTCGATAGAGGGCTCAGTATGAAGATTGCGTCAAGCAGCTCTGAGAAAGTTAAAGATACCATGTAAGGCAAGGGAAGGTTAGGATATCCTGAGATCTATGAGCGAGCTTCCCCCCAGCCGTAGTCTGGTTCAGCGAGTTGAGCCTGGCCAGCTGATTCGAACCCTCAGCAGTGGGCAATTGCTGATGGTGGATCCCCAGCGGCACAACGCCCTGATCATCTGCAAGACGTTTCATGCTGAGTTTGCCGGGCCGGGTGCTGCTGTTGGGGGGCCATTGGATGTGGAGTCCGGCGGCGTTGTCCCCATTGGGGATGTGGTTTTGCTGCATCCGCAAGACCACCAAGAGCGGCAAAATGCCTATGCCAAGCGGCTGCACTGGATGCGTTGGCTGCAGCAAATCACCGACAATCCTTTGCCGGCCCAGCGGGCGCGGGTTTTGCTCTTTAGCTTAGAGGAATTTTTCTCTGCGGATTTGGTTAGCCAATTGCCCGATGACATTTTGGCACGGCTGGTGGGGGTGCTGCCCCAGACGGTTGCTGCGGTGCGGATGGAGATGACGGCCCTCTACAGCCCCAGCTATTCCTTGGCAGGCTGAGCTTGTCTTGGACTGGGGAAGGGACTCGTCCTGCCAGCATGAATCGGTGACACCTTGCAGCCCTCTCTGCAACTGGAACAAGACACGATCAGCTACACTGCTGGCATTTGGTTCAACTGGACTCGACTGGAATCTTTGCCTCATGCAGTGGTGGAAACGGCTTCGCCAAAACCGATGGGCCCAAGTAGGAGCTTACATTCTCCTTGTTTTCTACGCCTGCGCCATTTTTGCCGAGTTCGTTGCCCCCTACAGCCCACTGGAATCTCAACCGGGGGGATCCCTTCTGCCGCCCACCGCCATTCACTTTTGGGATGAATCGGGCGCTTGGATTGGGCCCCACGTTTATCCAACCCGCCAGGGGCCAGTGGATCTGGAAACGGGAGAACGCCCGCTCTTGGTGGATACCAGCCGTCCAGCCGGGATCCGCTTGTTTGTGGCCGGTACTCCCTACCGTTGGTTGGGGTTAATCCCCTCCAATCGGCATCTGTTCGGCACCGTCCCGCTGCGGCCTGTTGCAGAAGAGGGACAGGTGGGATCCCCAATCGGCGAAGAGCCCTCTGTGGCACGGCTACACCTGCTGGGCACCGATGATCAAGGTCGAGACTATTTCAGTCGCTTGGTCTATGGTGGGCGCGTCAGCCTGTTTATCGGCTTGGTGGGCATTGGCATCTCTTTCCCCATTGGTCTGCTGGTGGGGGCCATATCCGGCTACTTTGGGGGCTGGGTGGATACGCTCCTGATGCGCTTGGCAGAGGTGTTGATGTCGATTCCGACGCTGTATCTGCTGGTGTCGCTGGCAGCGGTGTTGCAGGTGAATCCGCTGACCGGGGTGCCCTTCAGCAATGCCGAGCGCTTTTTGGTGATTGTGGTGATCCTCTCTTTTGTCGGTTGGGCGGGCCTAGCCAGGGTGATTCGCGGGCAGGTGCTGTCCTTGCGAGAGCGGGACTTTGTGCAGGCAGCGCGGGTGGCCGGGGCTGGATCCCTGTACCTGCTGGTGCGGCATATTTTGCCCCAGACAGCCACTTATGTGGTGATCTCGGCAACCTTGGCGGTGCCCGGCTACATTGCGGCAGAGTCGGTGCTGAGCCTCATTGGGTTGGGGATCCAGCAGCCGGATGCCTCTTGGGGCAACATGCTCTCGCTGGCCACCAACGCTTCGGTGATCATCCTACAACCCTGGCTGGTGCTGGCCCCAACGCTGATGGTGGTGCTGACCTCTCTATCCTTTAACCTGCTGGGGGATGGTTTGCGGGACGCCCTCGATCCTCGGGAAGGGTGAGCTGCTTCCCCATTGCGCCGAGTGAGGGGAATGGAGTGGCCTGCAAATCACCGCTTTCCGTCGGGATAGAGCCGGTTTAGACCCTTGCGAGCCTTAGCATGGACATCCAGGGTGGCATCCATTTTCAGGATCTGCCGGTAAACTTGCTCGGCACGAGCCACTTCCCCTTCCCGTTCCAACTTTTCTCCTAGCTTGAGCAAGTTTTGGGCTGAGAGATCTGCCCAAGGATTCTGTTCGGCTGTTGGCTCCTGCAGTTGCCGCAGCTCTTCTAGGCGCTCTTGCACCATCGGTCGTAACAGCCAAGAGTCATCCAGATCCAAAACCTCTCGGTAGTAGCGCTGGGCCTCTTTAAAGTTCTTTTGCTCGTCGTAGGCTTCCGCCAGTTGTAGCGCCAGTTCCGCTGTGGGCTGATCCTTAAACTGGCGATGCAGTTGGTTCAGTCGCCGCACAAAGGGGGATCCCTGCTGCGGGTTTTTCAAATCCGGGGCGTGCTGAACCGGCAGATAGTCGTCCCTCTCCGCCGATGGTTGAGGGGAAGGGGCAGGCTCTGCAGCTTGAGGTCGAAGGGGCGCTTGGCGGCTGATACTTTTGGGATCGATGGGGGTGGGCTTGTAAACCCAAATCGGCCGATCCGGAGGAGATGCGGGTGGGGTTGGGCGTGGGATCGGCTGCGGCAAGGGAATGGTCTTGCGATCCGGCGGTTCAGGAGATGGCTGCTTCAGCTCCTCAAGGGTGCTGGGAGGTTTGGGGGCCTGAAATTGAATCGCTTTGGGAGTCTCCCTGCGCTCTTGGGCCAATTCTCGGTACAGAGCGGCCAATTGCAGGTAACCCGCTTCTTCATAGGCAGTGGCCAGCCAACGGGCATTCTCTGGGCTGGGATCCGCACGATAAGCCCGCCGGAGCAACTGCAAAGCAGTGCCGTAGTTGCGCTCTCGAATGGCTGCCCGTCCCAAACTCGCTGAGCTGACCCCGATGGTATCGCTGGCCATAGTCCCCCATCTGTCTTGGCGCCGACAATAGAGCTAAGAGTCAAGGCTGAGCTGCTGATAATTCAGGTTTTCCAAGCCAGCCACGTGGGTTGACGCTTGCTTAATATAACTGGATTCCTTGGCCATAGCATACCCTCACCAGCCGGGATGTTATCTGCTCGGACAGCTCCCTCTCGTTGAGATCTCTCGCTTTATATCAATTCAATGTCGATATTGAGGGTGGGATTGGATTGAGATCTGGATGCCAAGTTAACTTTCGGGCTAGCTTGTAGTCAGAGCTTCAGCAGCAACAGGTTCTGACGCCAACATGATCCAAGACTTTCGAGAGCGGTACCCTATGGGCAGTTTGCTCACCGATCTGTTGCGGGTGGAAGAAGGGATCTACATCGTCAGAGCCCAGGTGGTGGTGAACAACACGGTTTTGGGCAGTGGCATGGCTGGCTCGAACACCGTCGAAGAGGCGGAAGATGCTGCCTTGAAGCGCGCCCTCCACCACGCAGGATTTGGTCGCCCCACTTCCTCTTTGAGTTTGGGCATGGATTCTGCTGCCGCCAGGGTGCCTTATCTGCCAACTCCTGAGTTGGCCAACGGACACGCTCAGTCTTCCCCTGCTTCTCCAGCCCCCGAGTCGATAGGGATCCCTGCAAAGCCAAGTTCCCCAGAGCTGCCCGGTCTAAGTGAGCCGGCGGCCTATGGGGATGACCTATCGGACATCATTGCCCAAACGGATGTGGAGATGCAGCGCATTGGCTGGGGCCGCAAGGAAGGACAAGAGTTTTTGGAACGTCGCTTTCAGAAGAAATCTCGCCACCAACTCAGCGACGCCGAGCTGCGGGAGTTTTTGCGCTACCTAAAACAGCAGCCCTCCCGCCTCAGCAGCGAACCCCGCTTTTGAAGTCTTCTCGGCCTTGCCGCCAAGATCTCGGGATCTGGAGATCTGGCAACTCCTATCTTCCAACTAGGGTTGTTCCGAGCCCGTTCAAGTAGCCTCTGACCCTTGCCCCCGGCCCCTCTGGAAGGGGGAGTTGGGAATCAAGCCAGCCAACTGTTTTACTGCTAGTTGGCTGCTACTTGGAATAAGCCCGTTCTACCGTCGGTGTCTTGCTGCTGCTGAAGCTAGGGCGCACCTACAATCACGCTGGTGTCTTCCATTTGCTTCACGACCGTTTCTCCCCCTTCCGAGAGCACAACCCGTCGCTCTGGCACCGATACTCCGGCCACCTTGGCGGTTTGGTAGTTTTGCCCGGCCTGCACCACAGAGGGAATGACACCTGGGCCAGAAACCAGAGCAAAGGACTCGCCGCCAATCTGTATCATCCCGGAAACCTGTACACTGCGGGCAAACGCAGCCGGGTCGGGGGTGGGCGTTGGGATCGGGGTAGCCACGGCTACAGGGGCGCCATTGCCGCTGCCAGGAGGGGGCAAAACCGGAGGTGGAGGCAGGGGCGGCAGGACAATCTGCGGTTCAGGAGCACGCACGTTTTGAGGCACAAAGGGATCCACACGGCCAGCCCCACTCAAGGCCCGCTGGGTTTCCTGCTCTCGATCCACTGGCGGGATCAGGCTAGAGGCAGCTTGGGTAGCCTGCAGAAGGGAGGGCACCGGCAGCGGGGGTTGATCGGGGGCGGTCTGGCCAAAGCCGGCAGGCAAGTTCACCGTTTGTTGCCGGGCGAGAGCTTGCATCTGGCTGGCTCCGCGGGCCAAGGTGGCGCTCATATCCTGTTCCCAAGTCCCTGCAGCATTCAGCCGCATGATCACAGGGCTGGTTCCCCCCCGAGACTCCACCCAAATTTCCGCTTCTGTGTCGCTCAATCGCCGCGAGCTGAGGATCCGGGATCCCGGAGGCAAGAGGGGCCGAAGCGCCAGTTCGGCCTCAGGAACAGCCTGTTCGTTGGCCAGAGCCGGGAACCAACGGGGGGCCAAAAACGCAACGCCCCCTGCCAACAGCAGGCCGGCTACAAGAAAGCAGGACAATGGGCGAGCAGGCAGCGATTTCAGCATAGAGACCACCGGGAGAGAGCATGACTCTAGTCAATAATAAGCTCAAATATACTGAAAATAATGTATAATATGTTCAGTACGGATTACTACC
>NZ_JANSIM010000264.1:0-3857 GCF_047502655.1 Synechococcus sp. R5-12
AGTTGAAATAGATGGTAATAAAAACCACGACTGCTATCAGCCCTACAGAACAAAAAACACCTCGGATACCTCCGAGGTGCAGGCTAGGAAAGAGCTTGAGCTAGCCGAGGATTTCGGCGGCTTGAATGAGCTCCACCTGCTTTTTCTTCAGCACCAACAGCACCTGGGTAATGGTAATGGCTGCCAGGAAGGCCACCAGCCATTTCACCCGATCCGGGCTTTGCAGCACCAGATCCCGCTCCACCTGGCCAAAGCCGCCCACATTGGGATTGTTGGTGACGGGATCCCCTTCTTTGACGCTGTCGCCAACGGCAACCACCAGCTCCGGCCCAGGTGGCACCACCAGGTTGTGGATCCCACTTTCGGTCTCGAAGCTGAGAACTCTCGTGCCCGGCAGCTCGTATTCCGGGGGCACCAGGCTGGCCAATTCAGCCGGCAGATCGCTGATATCGGAGTTGAGGGTGGCGATGTTGACTAGACGCCCGGTGGCCGGAGCGCGGAAAACGTTGTTGTTGCTGAGGCTGCCGTCGGGGTTGAGCTGACCGCGACCCCGGTTGGCCCCAATGTAAACGCGATACTTCATGAAGGCCACCGAGGGATCCTCTTTCGGGTCAGGGGCCACCACTGGAAAGACGATTTCTTGATGCTGCTCGCCCGGCAAAGGCCCGACCAGGAGGATGTTGGGCTTCGTGTCGCTGTAGGGGGTGATGTAGGTCTCGGCAGTTTCTTGCCGTTGTTCCTCGGTCATCTCGGCTTCGGTGGCTAAACGGAAGCCCTCCGGCAAGACCACCACCGCGCCCACATTCAACCCACCCTTGCTGCCGTCTGCCAGCACCTGCTGCTTGCTCAGGTCATAAGGGATCCCAACTTTGATGGTGAACACCTGGCCGGGGGTGACGGCCTGGGGCACCTCGGCGCGAGTGGGCATGGCGTTCAGGTGGCAGTTGGCACAGACAATTTTGCCAGTCGCCTCGCGGGGGTTGTCGTAGGCCATCTGGGCATAGTAGGGGTAGGCTGCCGCCGGACGTGCCCCCATCCCCAGCAACAGCAGCAGCCCACAGAAGGCCAAGCAGATTCGCTTCATAACTCTCAGCTCAGAATGAATTTCCATCACAGGTTTAGGACACAGTCTTGAAATAGCCATCTCGACGACTTGCCCCAAATCGTTCGGCAAAAGCCGGCACAGCCAGCGGGATCCCTTGCCCTTTAGGTCTCCCGGAAATCGGGGCCTTGCCAAGGGCTGAAGCGGACGTTGTCGCCATCCACAGTGGCGCTCACCAGCTCCAGCGAGCGGGGAGCCGGTCCCCGGATCACCTTGCCATTGGCCGCATACTGGGATCCGTGGCAAGGGCACTTAAACAAGTTTTCCCCCACATTCCAGGGCACCACGCAACCGAGGTGGGTACAAACCGCGTTGAGGCCATAGTTGGCCACCGCCCCGTTGTCGATCACGATGTAGGTGGGATCCCCTTTCAAACCTTGGGCCAGCACCCGATCCGTAGCGGCATGGGTGGCCAACAGTTCACTGACGCTGATGGGCTTGCCGAGGGCGTCCTGAGCGATGAGGCCCTCACCTCCTCCACCGGAAGAGGGCGGGATAAAGTACTTCACCACCGGGTAGAGGGCGCCCACCACCACGACTCCCACAGAGCCGCTGAGCAGGGCATTGAGAAGAACCCGCCGGCTCATGGGGGGCGCTTCAAAGTTGCTAACCGCTTCCGTCATAATGGCAAATGCAGACCTGAGAAGTTTTAACGTTCGTTGACAAGCGACATCATCCTAACCGACCCCTCTGGCCAATATCGTTAAGAAATGCAACGCTGTAAGAGGCCGTGGCCTTCCTTCCCAAGGTGAGCGGCCCACCCAGCGCGATTGGAGCCAGATCCAAGCCAGCCTCAGACAAGTCTGATGAAGGGATCCGACTTTCAAGCTTTGTTGCGCGAGAAGTGGGGCTATTCCTACGACGTGCAGCTGCGGCGTATCCAGCAGAAGGTGGTGTTGCTGGTGATGTGGCGCTATCTGGAGCAGCCCTCCTTCCCCTTGAGCGAGGCCGAGTATTTGGCCCACTTGGAGAACGTGCTGGCCCATTTGCAGGCTTGGGGGGTGTGGGAAGCGGTGCGTCGGGAAATCGAAGCCACCCGTCAGAGACCCCGTATGGGCAAAGCGGTGGCCATTCCTCTGGATTTGCAGAAGGTGGGGGAGCGAGTCTCCGAGTGGTTGTTGTGAGTTCTCCTGGGGAGAAAGAAGTCCAAGCAAACCTAAGCGCCGGATTCTCCGGCTGGGCAAGAAACTAGAATGGGTCTCAGCTCAAACGGTAGACCGGGAGTTTGCCCAAAGGCCATGACCTCTCTAGAGGGGACGCGGCTTGCGCACTTGTTCGGTTTCCGGGTACTCCTGCTGAGCTTCGGATTCCAAAAGTTGGCGGAATGCCGGCTCGTCCAGACGGTAGTCCCGCTGCTCGATCAAATCCCGGTCGGTTGAGTAAATGGTGTCCGACTCTGGCACAACTTCTTGACGGCGGAAGCGGCGGGCAAAGTTGAGTTTGCGCAGCAGCGCCTCTGTGGGATGCTGCAGATGCTCTCGCCAAAGCTGCCGGACACGATTGCGACGCTCCACTCCCTGGTTACGGATTTGCAAGGTCAACCACCGAACGGCGGGCACCGCCAAAAACAGCGTGCCGTAGAGGAAGAGGAAGCCGATCAACGGGTAGATGAAGGCCAAAAAAGCATTGCTGCCGGCTGCCGCTGCTACCTCCTCCCGTGCCCCATAGAGAATGGCGGCCAGAAAGAAATTGAGAACTCCCAAGCCTCCTGCCAGGGTCAGTTGACCAGGCGTGGCCCGGCTGAACACCCAAGGTTTCTCCTGCAACACCTCAGGGATCCTCTTGGGCTCACGCTCTGAGGCGGCCACCTGCAGTTCCGGAAAGCGGTAGACAATGTCCCCGTCCTCGCTGACCTCCGGCTGACCGTCGAACTTGAGCAAAATGGGCAGCATGTAATCTTCGTATTCCAAGGCCGGGGATCCCGGCTCCACATCCAGGTAGGGCAACACCTGTTCCGCTGCGATCACCCCCCCATTGGCACGAATCAGTTGGCCAATGAGGGCATAGCGCTCCTCCTCCAGGTTGGCATTGGGATCCCCGTCCCCAAAGAGGAAGCTGTACACCGCTTCCAGGAAGTTCAGCTCGGATTTTTGCGGCTGGCGGGGGCGCGTCCGACCGGAGTAGCTCCCATGGTAGGGGTAAGGATCCCAGAAGGGGTTGCCGATCCAAAGGTTGGGGAAGTAATAAAACCCTATCCCCCGCGATCGGCTGCGATTGTCCTGCTCGCGGCTGCTGGCCATTTGCAAGGCAATCAACGCCAGGACGATCAAGACAATTGACACCACCAGCAGAATGCCAAAGGAGATGCGCAACCCATAGAGGAAGCCCCCCCACAACCGGCGACGCAGGGCTGCTAGCCGATCCTGCTGCTCCTTGCGCTTGAGAATGCTGCGAAAATCCGGTGGAAAAACGTAGGTAATCTCCCCCTGCCGGGAAACCTGGAGATGCCCCTCCGCCTTTTGGGCCAAATTCAGCAGCTCTTGTTTGGCCTCGTGTAGAGCCAAGCCCGTGCTGGATGCAATATCTCCCAGCGTGACCCGCAGGCCCAACTGCTCCACTGCATCCATCACCAATGTTTGGGTAGCCACTCTTAACCTCCGCTTTCTGCCCCAATTGCCGAGGAGCCTGTCGGGATCCCTGGACGCAGATCCGCTCCCCTGAGCTAGACCTAGCGTCTCCTCTATTCCCAGTATCTGATACATTCACGCTGGACTCTCCTGAACATGGTTCAGGAAAGAAGCGATCGCATCCTGCC
>NZ_JANSIM010000265.1:0-3541 GCF_047502655.1 Synechococcus sp. R5-12
GAACAGTGATGTTCAGCAGTGTTCAGCGTAAATGTATCAGCTACCCACAGGGATTCCACCCTGCAGCAGCAAACAAAGGGGCTGAGATCAAAAGGGATCCCTCGTAGCACTTTGACCCAATTTACTGCTTGATCCTCGGCGGCCTGCCGGGTGCAGGAACCTTAGAATGGAGGTTGAGCCCACTTGCCGTGAGTGCCCATGAGCCTTTTGCCCACTTCCGCTGCTCCCCTAGCCATTGCTCCGACAGCAGCCAAGCCAAGGCGACTGGACTTCGAGGTGGTGATTGCCGGAGCTGGGATGGTGGGATCCACCTTGGCAGCCGCTTTGGGTCAGGCCGGGATCCGCGTCGGGCTGATCGAGGGGCGGGATCTCTCGCAGGGGGTGGGGCCCGATGGCCGAGCCAGCGCTTTGGCTCTGGGGACAGCTCGTATTTTGCAGCGAATTGGGGTGTGGCCCCTTATGGAGGCCTGGGGAGTCTCTCCCATTCACCGCATTCAGGTCTCTGATGGGGAAGGCCCCTGGGTGGCTCAGCTGCGCCGTGAGATGCTCCAAGCGCCGGCCCTGGGCTACGTCGTGGAAAATCAAATCACCCAAAAGGCCCTGTTGCAGCGCATTCGCGAGTGCCCTTCGGTAACCCTTTTCAGCCCTGCTCAGGCGCAAAGTTTCTCCCCTGCAGCAGATCACATTCGGGTAGAGCTGGCCCAGGAGGGATCCCGGCAAACCCTGCGGGCTGCTCTGCTGGTGGTTGCAGATGGGGCCCGTTCGCGGCTGCGGGAACAGGCTGGGATCCCGTTATCCCGCTGGGGCTATGGGCAGGTGTGCATCGTTTCCACCCTCACCCATGAGCATCCTCACCGGCAGGTGGCCTACGAGCGCTTTCAGGCCAGCGGCCCCTTCGCCATTTTGCCCACCCCCGATCCCCATCGCAGTTGTGTCGTCTGGACAGTTCGCCAAGCGGATCGAGATTGGCTGATGGGCTTATCTGAGGCTGAGTTTTTGCAGGCCATCCGGCCCTGCTTTGGATCCCAGTTGGGAGCCTTGCTGGCGGCCTCTCCCAGAGCCTGTTATGAGCCGCAGCGGGCCCATGCCCAAACCTATATCGGATCCCGGCTGGCTTTGGTGGGGGATGCTGCCCATACCACCCATCCGCTGGGGGGGCAGGGAGCGAATCTGGGCATGCGGGATGTGGCGGCCTTGGCTGCCCTGTTGATCGAAGCCAAAATGGCGGGCCGGGATCCCGGCGATCCGGCTTTGTTAAAAGCCTACGAGCGCTGTCGCCGCCCAGAAAACGCGCTGGTTCTTTTTGCAACCGATGCTGCCAATCGCCTCTTTTCCAACCGAAGCTGGCCGTTGCTGGTCTTGCGTCGCCTGGGCCTGTGGGGACTGGAGGTTTTGCCGCTGCTCAAGCCTGCCTTGATGCGCCAAGCGATGGGGATCCGCCCCCACCAACCCCAACTCCAACAGCTCCCTTTCCCTACACCCCTGGAACCCTTGCCCACACCTGTCTGAATCCGGCCAACCTGTCACAGCCGGGCTGGGATCCTCACTAAGAGAAAGTCATTATGTCCTCGGCAGGACAAGCGATCCACATGGGATCAAGGCTGCTCCAGGGGTAAGTCTGAAAACAGCAATGGGGCAATATTGGCCGCCTGGTTGATGGGGATCTCGTCGTTGACGGCATACTGATAAAACTGATCCAAGCGCCGACACAAACCTTCTGGGGTCAAAGCCTGCACATTGGAGCTGATGATATAGCTTTGGGAAGGAGAGGCGCGAAACGCTTGAAAGGCTTTGCGACAAAAGTCCTGCTTGGCCTCCGGGTCTGCTTGTCGCCACTCTGGCCCCGTAAGTTTGCCGGACAAAGTGGGGCCGGTTGCCGCTCCCAAGGGCAGGCCTGTTCCCAAGATTAGGCCAGCCAGGATCAGAAACAGAAGGCCCCCCTTCAAGACTGCCTGCCAGAAAGAGAACTGAAGCCGTTGCCGGTGCTGCTCCATGGTTGGATAGGCTGGAGTGGAAAGGGATCCCCTCGATCATACCGATCACACATACCGATCACAGGCGGATCTGAGGGAAACTCAGGATCTCGGCTGGCTTTGCCGCTCCCCTCGCTCCCCGCTGCCGTCCTCAGGAATGGCCGGAAAGCTGGGTCCCTTTCATCCCTTACCCGCTCGCACCCTCCGTCCCGTGGCTCGCAACAAACCCCGTCGGAAACAGCCTTTCCCGCACCTCCTCGGCTCCAAATGGACTTCCGTTCAGCCTGTTCTGGGTTGGCGACATTTTCAGGTCACCGCTCGCCAACAAGGGGAAGGAGGGCTGGTGTTTGCCGAGCTCAGAGCCGTCTGCGATCCCCAGGTGCGCCTCTGGGTCAACGCGGCCACCCTGAAGAACCGGGATCTTTGGCAGCCGGGCTGGACGCCTCTCGAAGACGGGATCCCCTGTGGGCGGCAGGATCCCCTTCTGGACAGGGCTGGGGGATAGTTTCTCTCAAGCTGGGGCTCAGGGATCGATTAGGATCATCTCTCTAGTGTGGTATTTTAATTCGGAAGCTTGAGGAGAAGAAAGCGGGATGGCCAGATGTGACGTTTGCGGAAAAGATCTTAGCTACAGCGATTATCAGTGGGCCAAGCGCTGCGCCAATCCCTACGGGAAGTCTCACCTCATCTGCTTCGACTGCTACAGTGGTTCGTCTTGTCCCATCTGCTATTCCCCTCTGGAGCCGGCAGAATAGAAAGAGGCGTTCTCAAAAGCTGCTTGTCGGTTACTCGACTCCCATCCCCCTAGCTCCTCGGAGGGGGCGATGGTCGACAAGGGTCTCGATGGTTTTCTCAAGGGAGCCGGAAAAGTGCGCATTGGCCAGGGCTACGACATCCACCGCCTCGTCGAGGGGCGCCCCCTGATCCTGGGCGGGATCCGGATCCCTTACGAAAAGGGGCTATTGGGCCATAGCGACGCCGATGTCCTCACCCACGCCATCATGGATGCTCTCCTGGGGGCTGCCGCTCTGCGGGATATTGGCTACTACTTCCCCCCTGAAGAAGAGCGTTGGAAAGGGGCAGATAGCATCCTTTTACTACAGCAAGTGGTGCAGCTGGTGGGCCAAGAGGGCTGGTGCGTTGCCAATGTAGACAGTGTGGTGGTGGCGGAGCAGCCCAAGCTCAAACCTCACATCCCCGCCATGCAGGCCCGCCTGGCAGAGGCGATGCAGATCTCCCCCAAGCAAGTGGGGGTCAAGGCTACTACTAACGAAAAACTGGGCCCCATAGGTCAGGGAGAGGCCATTGCTGCCTTCGCAGTAGCCCTGTTGCTGGAACAGAGAGGACAAGCTTCCTCTGACCTTCCCATCAGAATCTGAAAAGAACCTGGTCACCCCACTGCCTGAGCTGCCAAACTGGCAAGCAATCGCTCCCTCAAAAACGCAGAATCTGCCCAAGTCGCAGTCAAACCACCCATTACCTGGATCCCCAATTTTCCCTCTGGGAAAGGGGCCGGGAGGGGGGCTACTGATACATTTACGCTGAACACTGCTGAACATCACTGTTCA
>NZ_JANSIM010000038.1:0-10869 GCF_047502655.1 Synechococcus sp. R5-12
GGGCTGATAGCAGTCGTGGTTTTTATTACCATCTATTTCAACTGCTCGCCCTAGCGGGCCGGAGGCCTTGTTCTCTGCCGCTAGCACCCTAGTCGACAACGGTTCTAAGGCAGCCTCAGCTCTCCTCTGATCACCAGCACCGCTTGCCCAGCAATCTCCACCCGTGAGCCTCGATCTCGGCACCACAGCTCGCCCCCGCGGGCCGAGAGCTGGTGAGCCTTCAAATCAAGTCGGCCCAGGCGTTTGGCCCAATAGGGCATCAAAAGACACTGGGCGGATCCCGTCACCGGATCCTCCGGGATCCCCAGCCGAGGAGCGAAAACGCGGCAGACAAAATCCGGCCCATTCCCCAGAGCCGCCCCAGAGGCTGTGACGATCAACCCCGGAACGGGGAGCGCTTGAACCTGAACCAGATCCGGCTGCACCTGCTGCACTTGTTCCGCCGAAGCCAGCACCGCTACCCCCATGTCCCCCCGGTATAGCTCCACAGGTGGGATCCCCAAAGCCGCTGCCACCTGCTCCTTGGCTTCTGGCCAAGGTTCCGGAGTTTGAGCAGGAAAATCCATGGCCAGGCGATCCCCTTGCCGCCGCACCTGCAACAGGCCACTGCGGGTGGAAAAGGCTACCCTCTCCGCCTCAGGATGCACCTCGGTGAACAGCACATAGGCACCAGCCAAGGTGGCGTGGCCACAGAGATCCACCTCCGTCGTCGGCGTAAACCAGCGCAGCCCATAGTGGGGAACCTCGCCCTGGGATCCCTGAGGCAGTAAAAAAGCCGTCTCCGACAAATTGTTCTCTGCGGCAATGGCCTGCATCAGCGCCTGCGGCAGCTCCTGAGGCAGCAAACACACCGCCGCGGGGTTACCTGCAAAAGGCACCGCCGTAAATGCATCCACCTGAAAAAACGGGATCCGCACGTTCTCAACCCAGCCCAACTCAGGCCATGATCCCACAGCAGACCCCAAAGTAGGGGGATCCGCACCCCGACCGCACCCGCCAAAAGCGGGATCCCGCTGACAAAGGCTATTGTCAGGCCAGAAAGTTGGCTGATAAACTAGCACTCGTAAGTCGAGAGTGCTAAGTCGCTTCCCTTCGGGGAAGTAGAACTAATGGAAATGAAAACTTCAGCTTCGTGCTTTAGGATCACGGAGGACATTCGTCATGGCTGCAGTAGCTCTTAACGTCTCTACCCTGAAGCCGCTGGGCGACCGCGTGCTGGTCAAAATCGCTCAGCAGGACGAGAAAACCGCAGGTGGGATCTTCTTGCCGGACACTGCCAAGGAAAAGCCCCAGGTGGGGGAAGTGGTTGCTGTTGGCCCTGGCAAGCGCAACGACGAGGGCAAGCTGATCCCGATGGAACTGAAAGCCGGCGACAAAGTGCTCTACTCCAAGTATGCCGGAACCGAAGTCAAGCTGGGCAGCGATGAATATGTGCTGTTGGCCGAGCGGGACATTCTCGCCATTGTTCAGTAATGGTCAGTGATTCAGCAGCAGTTCAACGAACGATTGAATCCTTGAGACTCTGTTTCACCCTTAGCTGCATTTGCATCGGAGAGGTTGACTATGGCCAAATCAATCATCTTCAGTGAAGAAGCCCGCCGCGCTCTAGAGCACGGCATGGATATTTTGGCAGAAGCCGTAGCCGTTACCCTGGGTCCCAAAGGGCGCAACGTCGTGCTGGAGAAGAAGTTTGGCGCCCCCCAAATCATCAACGACGGGGTAACCATTGCCAAAGAAATCGAGCTGGAAGACCACATTGAGAACACAGGCGTTTCCTTGATCCGGCAGGCGGCTTCCAAGACCAATGACACGGCTGGGGATGGCACCACCACGGCCACGGTCTTGGCTCACGCCATGGTGAAAGAAGGTCTGAAAAACGTGGCTGCCGGCGCCAACCCGATTGCCCTAAAGCGGGGGATCGACAAGGCGGTGAAGTTTTTGGTAGACAAGATCGCCGAGCATGCCCGCCCGGTCGAAGATTCCAAAGCCATTGCCCAGGTGGCGGCCATTTCCGCCGGTAACGATGAAGAAGTGGGCCGTATGATTGCCGAGGCCATGGACAAGGTGGGCCGCGAAGGGGTGATCTCCCTGGAAGAAGGCAAGTCCATGACCACCGAGCTGGAAGTGACGGAAGGGATGCGCTTCGACAAGGGCTACATCTCCCCTTACTTCGTCACCGATACCGAGCGGATGGAAGCGGTTCTGGAAAACCCCTACATCCTCATCACCGATAAGAAGATCACCCTGGTGCAAGACCTGGTACCGGTTCTGGAGCAGGTGGCCCGCGCCGGTCGTCCTCTGCTGATCATCGCCGAAGACATCGAGAAAGAAGCGCTGGCTACCCTGGTGGTGAACAAGCTGCGGGGTGTGCTGAGCGTGGTGGCGGTAAAAGCCCCTGGCTTCGGGGATCGCCGCAAGGCCATGCTGGAAGACATCGCCATCCTGACCGGCGGTGAGGTGATCAGCGAAGAGCGCGGCCTGAAGCTGGAGAACGCTCGCCTCGATTCCTTCGGCACTGCCCGTCGCGTCACGGTAACCAAAGACAATACCACCATCGTGGCGGAAGGCAACGAAGCGGCTGTGAAAGCCCGTTGCGAGCAAATTCGCCGTCAAATTGAGGAAACCGACTCCACCTACGACAAAGAAAAACTGCAAGAGCGCCTGGCCAAGCTCTCCGGCGGCGTGGCGGTGATCAAAGTGGGCGCGGCCACTGAAACCGAGATGAAAGACCGCAAGTTGCGCCTGGAAGATGCCATCAACGCCACCAAAGCGGCGGTAGAAGAAGGGATCGTTCCCGGCGGCGGTACCACCTTGGCACACCTGATCCCAGTGGTAACCGAGTGGGCGCAAGCCAACCTGTCCGGCGATGAACTGGTGGGGGCCAACCTGGTCGCCCGCGCTCTGGGCGCTCCGCTGCGCCGCATTGCTGAGAACGCCGGCCAAAACGGCTCCATTGTGCTGGAGCGGGTGAAAGATAAGCCCTTCAACACCGGCTACGATGCTCAGAACGACGCCTTCGTGGATATGTTCGAAGCGGGCATTGTAGACCCGGCCAAGGTTACCCGTTCCGCCCTGCAAAACGCCGCTTCCATTGCGGGGATGGTGCTGACCACCGAAGCGATCGTGGTGGACAAGCCCGAGCCCAAAACCAACACGCCGGCAAGCAGCGGCAGCGGCATGAGTGACTACGACTACTAATCCGTTGACCGCCACAGCGAGGTGGATCCCTGAGGCTCACCGAAGAGCCCATGGGCACTTCGCTTCCTGGCCAGGCATCTTGGATGAATCTTTCGGGATCCCCTGGTGGGATCCCTTTTTTATGGATTTTCATTTTTTATCAAGACAGGCGAGCTGGCGGGATCATTCCCAATACCCATGCAACAGCAGCGCAACTGTCTGTGACGTTGATCCCCCTCTACCTTTGGGAGAGGGGCTGGGGGTGAGGGCGCTAGAGCCATGCAATCGGGAACTGCCTCAAACTGGTTTTTTGATAACGACTCTGATTCTGTCCAACTTGAAGAGAAGGGGAAGGCGGTGTGGCTCAGCTGATCTGCATTGGCCTGGATCTGGCCTGGTCAACCCGCAACCCTTCCGGTCTGGCCACGCTGCGAGTCCAGCTCGGGGATCCCGGCAGGCAGAACTTGACAGGCTATCTGGTGGATAGCCGCATTCTCCAGACGGATGAGGAGATCCTGGACTACATTCAAGCTCAGGCGGGAGGGGATCCCTGCTTGGTGGCGGTGGATGCGCCCTTGCGGGTTCCCAACCTCACAGGACAACGGCGGGCCGAGGCCGAACTGAACCGGGTGTTTCGCGCCTATGCAGCCGGGGCCCACCCAGCCAACCGCCGGCTTCTAGAAAAAAACGGCCAGGTGAGAGGGGAAGCCTTGGTGCAAGCCCTAGCCAGTTATGGCTTTCGGGAGCAGGCCAGCATCGAGCGAGGAAAACTTACCCGCCAAGTGACCGAGGTCTTCCCCCACAGCGCCTTGGTAAGCCTCTTTGGCCTCAGCCGCACTCTAAAATACAAGGCCCGCCCTCGACGCACCTGGCCGGAACGGCAACAAGCTTGGCAACTTTACCAGCATCATCTGCGCTCTCTGGCTGCCGCTGACCCGGCTCTCCAGGATCACGAAGAGCTGCTTCAAGTGGAGGTGGGATCCCTCAAGGGCCGTCGGCTCAAAAACTACGAAGATCAAGTGGATGCCTTGATGTGTGCTTACATCGCCCTCTACGGGTTCCGCTGGGGACCCGAGCGCTGCCGCAGTTTCGGCAACCTGCAAGAAGGGCACATTTTCACGCCCTTGCCCCCTCGAACCTCTGAGGCTGATTGAGACCCGCTCCGGGATCGCAGGTGGAAATCCCAACCAGAAGAACAAAACTCTCGCTAGCCTTGGATCCCTCCTTGGCGGCATGATAAAAACAAGGGATCCGCAGAACAGGGGAAAAATGGACGTGCAACTGGGCCGCAATCGGCAGGCAAGACGCGCTTACGGGCTGGATGAAATCGCGCTGACCCCAGGCAGACGAACGCTGGATCCCAGCCTGGTGGATACCCACTTCACCCTGGGAGGGATCCAACGGCAAATCCCCATCATCGCCAGCGCCATGGATGGCGTGGTGGATGTGCGAATGGCCATTTTGCTCTCGGAGCTGGGAGCTTTCGGGGTGTTGAACCTGGATGGCATCCAAACCCGCTACGCCGATCCCGATGAGGTGTTGGATCAGATTGCGTCGGTGGGCAAAGACGAGTTTGTGCCTCTGATGCAGCGCCTCTACAGCGAACCTGTAAAGCCGGATCTGATTCAAGAGCGCATCCGCCAAATCAAGGCCGGTGGCGCCATTGCCGCCGCTAGCTGCGTGCCCGCCCACGCCGCCCAATACGGCCCCCTGGTGGCGGAAGCGGGGGGGGATCTGTTTTTCGTCCAGGCCACGGTGGTTTCGGTGCACCACAAGGTTCCCGAAGGCATGGAACTGCTGGATCTGGCCCAATTTTGCCGGTCGATGCCCATTCCTGTTGTGGTGGGCAACTGCGTTACCTACGATGTCGCTCTGGAGCTGATGCAGGCCGGAGCTGCCGGTGTCTTGGTGGGGATCGGCCCTGGCGCTGCCTGTACTTCCCGAGGCGTGTTGGGGGTGGGAGTGCCGCAGGCTACGGCCATCGCCGACTGTGCCGCTGCACGGGAGCAGTTTTTGGCGGAAACCGGCACCTATGTCCCTGTGATTGCCGATGGGGGATTGGTGACCGGTGGCGACATTTGCAAGGCCATCGCTTGTGGAGCCGATGCAGTGATGATCGGATCCCCCCTGGCCCGCGCCTATGAGGCCCCCGGTCGCGGCTTTCATTGGGGCATGGCTACCCCCAGCCCCATCTTGCCCCGCGGCACCCGCATCCGCGTGGGATCCACCGGCACCTTGGAAGAAATCTTGCGCGGCCCCGCCCGCCTGGACGACGGTACCCACAACCTCTTGGGCGCCCTGCGCACCAGCATGGCCACCCTGGGGGCTGCCAATCTTCGAGAAATGCAGCAGGTGGAGATCTGCATCGCCCCCTCCCTCCTGACCGAGGGCAAGGTGTACCAGAAGGCGCAGAGCTTGGGTATGGGGAAATAGTCCTTTGGGAATGCTAAACTCGGTGGGCTGGGATCCCTCGGGGGCGGTTAGCTCAGCGGTAGAGCGCCTGCCTTACAAGCAGGATGTCACTGGTTCGAGTCCGGTACCGCCCATCCCCACCGGAGCTTGCAGCTTGAGAGCTCTGTCTCAGTTTGAGATACACCCGCTAGCCAGAGCCGGATCCCTGAGGTAGAGTAGTGGATATCGAGCCTCGATCATCTACCGCAGTTGGGTCTCGCATTGAGTCTTGCCCAGAAAGTGTGTAAAGTGGTAGACGATGTGGACTTCGGCTGTATCATGTCTTCCCAGAGTCCCCAATTGCCAGGCTCGTTATTGAGTAGGCAGTTTGTCGCTTCTATGAGGACATCCCTACAGCCAAAAAGGTGTGAGGAAAAGAACAAGGAGAGAAACATGCCCGCGAAACACGCGAACTACTGGAAAACGCTGCTGGCCGGCACTCTGGGTGCAGCAGCGATCCTGACCCCTGGAGTGGCTTATGCCCAAGCTACAGGGCCGGTCACCTCCATCTCTGAGCTTTCGGATGTGCAGCCCACCGACTGGGCCTTCCAAGCCCTGCAATCCTTGGTGGAGCGCTACGGTTGTATTGCCGGCTACCCTGACCGCACCTTCCGCGGCAACCGGGCTATGACTCGCTTTGAGTTTGCCGCCGGTATGAACGCCTGCTTGGATCGCATCAATGAGTTGATTGCAGCCGGTTTGGCCGACAAAGTCTCCAAGGAAGACTTGGCCACTCTGCAGCGCTTGCAAGAGGAATTTGCTGCTGAGCTGGCAGCCCTGCGCGGGCGGGTGGATGCCCTGGAAGCCGATGTTACTGATTTGAAAGGGAAGGTCTTCAACCCGGTTACCAAGTTGAATGCCCAAGTCATCGCCGCTGTTGTAGGCAGCGCTCTCACGGAAGACAGAGTTGTTGATGGGAAGGTAGTAGCAGAGCAAAACCAAGCCAACATGACTCTTCCCTATCGGGTACGCTTGAACTTCGATGCTTCTTTTGTGGGTCGCGATCGCCTGCGCATTCGTCTCCAAGCTCGCAACGCTGTGACTGAGTTCTTTGATGGGGATCCCGGCCTTGAGTTTGGCGGTGGTGGCGGCGGCACTTTCACCCTGGCCAAGCTGATCTACCAATTCCCAGCTTTCAACCGAGCAGCTACCATCTACACGGGTATCGTTGGCTCAGGTGTGTTCGATGTATTCAACTACAGCACACCCTTTGAAGCTCTCTCCGACTTCGCCGACGCTCCCAACTCCACGGCGGATGTGCCAGGTGGAGCTCTGTTTGGCTTCCGCTACCGCCTCTCCGATCAACTGCGCTTGGCCTACAGCTACAGCACCAGGAACGCTCAAGCCTTGGGCAAGGGCTTCGGCGACAGCGGTATAACCGGTAGCGACAGTGCCCACGCGGTGGAGCTGGGCTTCCTGCCGAATGAAAATCTAGAGATTTACCTGCAGTTTGCCAGTACCTACCTGCAGCAAGCAAATAACGGTCCTACCTTCCTGGCCACAGGCACAGCTCTCTTCCGCGGGCCGGTAAGAGAACCGCAGGTCAATGTCTCTGCGCAGGTAAACGCCTTTACAGTCGCAGCCAACTGGGAGCTTAGCCCTCGAATTACCGTATCCGGCTGGTTTACTGCTGGCAATGTGGATTACAACCTGCCCAATGTGGTACCGGCTGGTACTGTTGATCCGGGAGAGGAAGGCTTTAACGGTCTCCTCCTTGGCTTTGTTTTCCCGGATCTCTTCATTGAGGGTGCTCAGGGCGGTGTGGTGTTTGGCCAACCGATTGTCAGCACCGAGGAGGGAGTTTTTGACAGCCGTCCTTTCATCGTGGATGTTTACTACAGCTTCCCGGTGAACGAGTACCTTACCCTTACCCCGGCAGCCTACTTTGTGAGCAATCCCAATGGTGGGCCTAGCAAGTCTGGGGATACCGATCCAACCATCGGCGTGGGTGTCTTGCGGGCTGTGTTTGCTTTCTAGTTCCCAGAGTCCTTACGCTGACATTCAAGTCGTTAAGTTAAGTAGGGATCCACTGCAGTGGATCCCTATTTTCTTACATCAGCCCCTCTGGGGGGATGAAAGCCTGGGCTTGACGTCAAGCTTGGGACAAAGCTAGGGATTACAAAAGGCACACTGAGCGGGATCCGCCCAGGGCTCTGCCACAGGCTCGGTGTGGGTGTGGGAACAGCGAGCACAGCCATATACCCAAGCCTTGGCCACGGGGGTGGGGGCGCCACATTGGCCGCAGGGCAGTCCAGAGACCGAGCGGATCTGCCAGTAGCCAGGAGTGCCGCAGGCCGGGCACAGGCTTTGGGCTTTGGCGATTAGGTTTTGGGTGGCGGCTGCGATGACTTGGAGCCGGGTTGGGTTGCACATGGCCCGCATGTCGGTTTCCAGATGCAGGCCACCCTGCCGAGCCAGCAGCTCCCCCACCACCTGCTTCAGGGTTGCTTCGTCTTGGATTCCTTTGTGGATAACCTGGGGCTTTTCTGGCTGGTCGAGGGCGATCAGGGCGTGCTGGGGAAAACCCGCCCTTTGGGCAAAGTCCAGCGCTTCTGCCCAGCTCTGCACCCAGCGATGGCTGAAATTGGTTTGGGTGCTCTCTGCATAGCCGACCAGCTCCAAGGGCTCCGCGCCGGGTTCAAAAACCCTGAGCATGACCCACTCCTGATTCCAAGGGATCCAGGGAATCTGAGGGTGGGGGCCAAAGGACCCCTCGCTGGCCAAGCCCAGAGCTTCAGGATGATCCTGCAAAGCCCTTGCAATCTTCAGGCGCAGAGTGTGGATGGGATCCCCCGGTCGGGGCCGCTCCCGCGAGAAGGTGCCCAGTTGGTCGGTGTCGAAAGCTACTACTTGAACTTGGATCCCCAAATGTTCGGCCAGGAGAGGGCCGATGACCTGCTCTTTGCGATGCATGGTTGCCAAGTAGGCGACCCGACCCTTCCATTGCATAGACTCAGACTTAACCTAGATCTGGCAAACGGATCCCGCAGCTTTGTGGCTCAGGCCAATTGGGGTTACTCAAACCAGGGGACTGGCCTCGAGCGGCAAGCCCAACTGGGCAACAGCCTCGGCCAAGGCCACCTCACGGCTGTCCACAAACCGCTCTGGGGACAGTGGCAGATGCAGGCTTTCTAGGCGCTGCCGGATCCGGCCCTTGGCCCCAACAATCCACACCTGTTTGCCCCGATCCAGGGCCTCGCGGATGGCATTTTCCAAGGATAGCGTCGCCGAAACTCCCAGCATCGGCACATCTGATAGATCCACCACCAGCGCTTGGCAGGAGGCCACCGCCTGATGTTGGCGGGAAATGGCTTGGGAAACCCCGAAGATCATCGGCCCGCTCAGGTAAAACAGCAACACCTGCCCGCATCCCTGGCGCAGCAATTCCCTCTCACGGGGAGTGAGATCCACCGCATCATCGGCATCGGTAATGGCTTTCACCTCTTCGGAGTGGATCTCGCTGAGGCGTTGAATGGTGAGCAAGTTGGCCACAAACACTCCCACTCCCACTGCAGCGATGAGATCCACAAACACCGTCATGAACATCACTCCGTACATGATGGCTGCCCCTTTGAGGGAAAGGCGGTGGGCCCGCTTGAGGAAGCTCCAGTCGAGGATATCCACCCCCACCTTAAAGGCGATCCCTGCCAGCACCGCCATTGGGATCCCTTGCGTGAGGGGAGCGGCAAACAGCACCACCATCAACAGAATGAGGGCGCGGGTGACGCCCGCCAGAGGGGTACGTCCCCCCGACTGGATATTCACCACCGTGCCCATGGTTGCCCCTGCTCCCGGCAGCCCTCCCATGAAGCCGGACACCAAGTTAGCGATCCCCTGCCCGATCAGCTCTTGGTCGGAGTCGTGGCGGGTGCGGGTGAGGTTATCGGCAATGACTGCCGTTAAGAGGGTGTCGATGCAGCCCAGCATCCCCAG
Organism: Synechococcus sp. R5-12; assembly: GCF_047502655.1. Classification (NCBI taxonomy): domain Bacteria; kingdom Bacillati; phylum Cyanobacteriota; class Cyanophyceae; order Synechococcales; family Synechococcaceae; genus Synechococcus; species Synechococcus sp. R5-12. The sequence continues at coordinate 9,562 of NZ_JANSIM010000038.1, forward strand.
CACCACCCCATCCAGCACCAAGTTGGCCAGGGAAGCAAAGGGCAACTGCGGCCACTGCAACTGCGGCAAACCGGTGGGGATAGGGCCAATGCGCCGCAAATCCCAATCGGCCATGAACAAGCTGGCCACCAGCGTTCCCAACACCAAAGCCACCAACTGCGGCGGCACCACCCGTCGCCAGGGCTTGGGATAGCCAAAAAGGATGGCAAGCGTCAGCAGCCCCAGCCCCAGCTCTGGCATCTTAAGGTTGAGCAGGTAGGTCGGCAGGTTCTGCACCGCCCCAATCACTCCCCCCTGGCTGGCGTGGCCCAAAAGCGGCGGGATCTGCAGCAAAATCATGATCCAGCCGATCCCGGACATAAAGCCGGAAATAACGCTGTAGGGCATGAGGGTGATGTATTTACCCAGTTTCAGGGATCCAAACAACACCTGAAACAAGCCCCCCAGCATCACCACGGTGAAGGCCGGCCCCAGCCCCTGCTCCGGATAGCGGGCTGTAACATTAGCAACCACCGCCGTCATCATCACAGTCATCGGCCCGGTGGGTTCGGAGATGAGCGTGGGCGTACCCCCAAACAGAGCCGCAAAAAAGCCCACGCATACTGCTCCGTACAAGCCCGCCACCGGCCCTGCCCCCGAAGCCACCCCAAAGGCCAAGGCCATCGGCAAGGAAACAATCGCCGTCGTCAACCCGCCGAAGAGATCCCCGCGCCAGTTGTCTAGGCTCAGACGTCGGTGCCAACCCAGAAATCTCCTGTTGCCGGACTGTTGTTCTTTCACTTGGCTCAGCATGCCCCAAAGCCCTCGACGCTATGGGCAGCCTATCATTGAACGTTACTATAGAGATCACGCTAGATGATAGGTTTTCTTCTATGATTTCCCTCAGGGATCCCTATCTGGATCCCACTCAGAGTGAGGCATGGGGCTTGAGCCGGTAGAGTTGTGTGAAAGTGAGAGTAGTCCACATAGCGATGCCCATTGCTGTCCAGGTGGAGAATATCGGCAAATCGGTGGTTCCAGAGAATCTCATCGGCCAAGTAGGAGTGGCGAGCATAGATGGTTTGGGAAAAGGTGTCGTCGATGCCGGTCAGGGTAATGATCAGCTCCGCTTGGCCCACCTGTAAATCTCGATCCATGAGGCTGTAGAGAGGGCCGCCGATGAACCACCGAGCCTCTCCTACTGGAAGTCAGCCGGCCTTCACAAAGGGCGAATGGTAGACTGGGAATACAAAAGCTTTCTGCTCAATTCAATCACCTTCAGCTTACTAGGTTGTGTTGATCTTTCATTTGAGCCAAAAGAGAGCACTG
>NZ_JANSIM010000039.1:0-9010 GCF_047502655.1 Synechococcus sp. R5-12
ACCCTACGGGTACAGTGCGGGGCTCCTGCGATTTCTAGCTGAAGTAGCCAAGGTTTTGGCCGAGCGGGGAGAGCGCTGGGTGCCCTGGATTCTCATGGGCTTGGGGGTGTGGATCCTGTTCAAAAATGAGACTTGGAGATGGCTTTTGTCTTAGACTCTGGCCGGGATTTGTTCGTGATAGCGGGACGGGATTCTTTCGAGTTCTAGTCGTTGTGTCGGTCTAGGGAGGGATCCCAGTCCAGATCTTCGTGGCGGTGCTCCCGTTCCCAGCGATGCACCCAGTCCCAGATGCGATAGTGCTGCTCGGCGGTGAGTTGCTTGGGATCCTGGGCCAAAGCGGCAGCCTCTTCCGGGGTGAGCAAAGCAGCCAAGCTGCCGATCTCCACCAAATAGCGGCGTTCTTCCGCAGTGGTGTGGGACTGATTGAGCCGTCGAATTAAACGACGTAAAGTGGCTACATCTTGACTCATAAGCCGATAGGAAAGAATCGACGAGCATCTAAGCTGGTAAGAACAGTTTAAGAGCAGAATCATCAAAATCACCAAAAGAAAACAGTCCAAATTGTCTGCCCAATGCTCCTCTAATCCTCAAAGGATCCCAGAATGCGCACTTCCGGCTCCAAAAGCACCGACCATTGTTGATAGACCTTTTCCTGGGCCAAGCGAATCAAGCGGTAAATGTCCTTGGCACTCGCCTGATGGCAATTGAGGATGAAGTTGGCATGGCGCTCTGAAATTTGGGCCCCACCGATGCGGTACCCCTTCAAGCCGACCTGCTCGATTAGCCAGCCGGCAGGGTGAGACTCTGGGTTGCGAAAGACGCTGCCACAACTGGGCAAATGATAGGGCTGAGAGCTTAGGCGTTGGTTGAGGTAGCGCTGGGTTTCCCACTGCACCTGGGACGGATCCCTGCTTGGGATCAACTGCAGCGTCGCTCCTGTCACCGTCCAGGGTGAGTCTTGCAGGCGAGAGCGGCGATAGCCAAATTGCAGATCGGCAGGTTCTAGGCGGTAGGGCTCCTGCTCCTCATCCAAAATCTGTACTTCCGCCAGCACATCTGCCATGGCCCAAGCGTGGGCACCGGCATTCATCACCACGGCTCCCCCTAGCGTGCCCGGGATCCCAATCGCCCACTCCAACCCACTCCAGCCTTGCCTGGCGGCTGCCCGCGCCAGATTGACCAAAGGCTCTCCGGCAGCGGCCCAAATTCTCCCCCCTTCCAGCAGTTGGATCCCGCGCAGACGGCGGGTACCGATCACCAGCCCCTTCAACCCCGCATCGCTGATGAGCAGATTGCTGCCTGCCCCCAGCAGCGTCGTGGGGATCCCTTCTGCTCGCGCCCAAGCCAAACACTGCTGCAGCTCCAGGTGGCTACGGGGCTCACAATACCACTCGGCCTTGCCGCCCACACGAAAGGTGGTCAGAGGAGCCAACGGGATCCCCGATTGAATCCGTCCAGATAGCAGAGCCGCCGGCCCGCGGGGGAGAAGCCTGCCTTCAGCGGTAAGACTTGCCGCCTCAGACTCACAGGAACCGTCCCGCTGAGGCACCACCGGAGCCGTCGTCATGATTCAATACCTCAGAAGCAGCTATCTTTTCAGCTGAAGTTTGGATTTTTGGCTTGCCCAGGCTGTTCCCTCACCTGAGCCGCATATGCCCGCATCGTAGCGATTATCTGCTGATTTAAGTCCCCTGCGCCCAAAAAAACGGCGAGATCTCCAGGCTGCAGGACGGACGGCAACACCTCCGGCAATTGCGGCAAAGACGACACATAGCGCACATGGGGATGGTGCTCCGCCACCGCCACGGCCAAGCGCAAGCTGTCGGAACCCTCAGGCGCCGGCTCTCCCGCTCCATACGTAGGCACGATCACCACCACGTCCGCCTCCCCAAAGCAGCGGGCAAAATCCTGGAACAAGGCAGCCAAACGGCTGTGGCGATGAGGCTGAAATACCGCCACCACCCGCCGCTGCTGTAGCCGTGCTGCCTGCAGGGTGGCTCGAATCTCGCTGGGATGGTGGGCATAGTCGTCGATAAAGGTGACTCCACCCACTTCCCCCTTGTGCTCAAAGCGGCGATGCGCCCCCCGAAATTGCGCCAAAGCTGAGGCAATCACCGCAAACTCCAAGCCCAACTGCCGCCCCACGGCGACCGCCGCCAGGGCATTGCTGAGGTTATGGGATCCCAACACCTGTAGGCGAAGCTGTCCGAGGAGGGATCCCTTTTCCCAGATCTCAGCGCAGGTGGAATTGGCAGTGTAGAGGATCTGACGGGCTTGGTACTGGGCTTGGGGATGACCGGTCAGGCTGTAGCCCACATCCACCCTCAGGTGAGCCGCCACGTTGGGACAGTCCAGACAGGCCACCAGGGTTTGGCTTTGCTGCCCATACTGTTGAAAAGCCCGGATCACCTGCCCCAAATCGGCATAATGATCGGGGTGATCCAGCTCAATGTTGGTGATCACGCCAATCTTGGGATAGAGCCGCACCAGGGATCCATCCGACTCATCCACCTCCGCCACCCAATACTCCCCCTGGCCCAGACGGGCATTGCCATCCCAGGCATCCACTTCCCCGCCGATAATCAAGGTGGGATCCCAGCCCGCCGAGAGCAATACATAGCCGATCATGCTGCTGGTGGTGGTTTTGCCGTGAGTGCCGGCCACCCCAATGCCGGAGCGACGGTTAAACAGAGCCGCCAACAAGTCTGCCCGGTGCCAAACCGTCAATCCCTTGCCCAGGGCAGCAGCCAATTCTGGATTGGTGGGGCGAATGGCGCTGGAATAGACCACCTGGGGATCCCCAACCAACCCCTCCAAGCTGTGGCCCTGAAAGAAGCGCACCCCCAAAGCTTCCAGGCGGCGGGTACGGCCATTGGCGACAATGTCGGATCCGGAAACGCGAAACCCTTGTTTAGCCAGGATATAGGCCAGGGCCGACATCCCCACTCCACCAATGCCCACAAAGTGATAGGTGGAAAGCAAGGGATCTAGGGGATCCAAATGCAGGGGCGGAGGCTGAGACCGAACCGGCAACGGCGGGATGGGATCCCTTCCTCCAACTGTTTCCACCATCGCAACTCCACCCCACTCCTAAAACCGCCACACTCCAAAAAAAGGACTGCGTTCTGCTGACTACAAACAGGTTCGAACAGGCCACATCATATCAGGAATCCCCAGAGCTAGGTAGGCTGCGCCCCACCGGTTGCCGTGATCTGCCGGCACCTTGGGGAACCCACAGGGGGTGAAAATACGGTGAGCACAAGCAACACAGAATACAGCTGGACATTTTCATCCCAAAAACTTTACACTTATTTAAGAAAAAGAGGCGGCGTTTGTCGTCTGCAAAGCCACAGCGGGTAAAAGGCCATGAACCCACGAGCGCTTTGGTCGCTGGCAGGAGTCGGGCTGCTTGGTTGTGCCGGTCTGGCATGGCTGGGATTGAGCCAACAGGGAGCCACACAGTCGGTATCGGCAAGTGCAGAGGCAACGGTGGAAATGCGGCTGCCTCCGCAAGTTGGTGCTTTGGGTCGCCTGGAGCCGGAGGGGGAAGTGCTGCGCATTGCCGGTTTCCCCGGAGAACGGCTGGGAGAGCTGCTGGTGGCCGAGGGGGATCGCGTGGTGGCAGGCCAAGTGCTGGCCCGCTTGGAAAGCTACGCCGAGCGGTTGGCGGAGCGAGAGTACGCTGCCGCCCAACTTCAAGAGGCCCGCGCCCGGTTGCAGGCCGAGACCCGTTTCAGTCAGGCCCAAATCCAAGAGGCACGCACCCGCCTCAGCCGTCTGGACGAGCCGCAACAGATGCAAATCCGCTCCCAGGAAGCGGTGGTGGAACGTATCCGGGCAGAACTGGCCGATGCCGAGGCCAATCTGGCCCGCTTTCAGGAGCTCTGGCAGGAAGGAGCAATCTCGCAACAAGAGCTGGATCAACGCCGGCTGCTGGTGCGGCAACGACAGGAGGACTTGCGGGCTGCCGAAGCCACCCTGAGCCAACTGCGCCTGGCCCGTGAGCGGGATCTGCTCAATGCCCAAGCCCAAGTCCAAGCTGCCGAGGCGGGACTGAGTCTGGCCCAAGCCCAAGTCCAACTGGGATCCCTGGCCCGCAATCTGGAACTGGCAGAAGCTCGCCTAGAGCGCACCCTCATCCGCGCTCCCCGTGCTGGACAGGTGCTCAAGATCCACACCCGCCCTGGAGAGGTCATCCCCGCCGGCGAGGGCATTCTTGAGCTGGGCAACACCGACCAGATGATGGTGGTGGCGGAAGTCTACGAGACGGACATCCTGCGGGTTCGGCCAGGCCAGCAGGCCACCATTAGCAACCGCGCTCTGCCAGAAACCCTGCAGGGCCGAGTGGAGCGGGTGGGCCTGCAGATTGGCAAGAAAGATGTGCTCAACACCGATCCTGCTGCCGATGTGGATGCCCGCGTGGTGGAAGTGTATATCCGCCTGGATCCGGAGAGCAGCGCCCGCGTGGCTGGCCTGACCAACCTGCAGGTGAATGTGGCCATTGATGTCGAGGGGTAGGCTCAGCCCATGTACAGCCTGTTCAGTGTGGCTTTTATCGCCCATCGGATCCCGTTGGCCTGGCTGCAACTGACGCGGGAGAAGATCCGCCTGCTGGTGGCCCTGGCGGGCATTGCCTTTGCTTGCATCTTGATGTTCATGCAGTTGGGCTTCCAGGATAGCTTGCTGGAAAGTGCCATCCGCTTCCACGTGGCCCTGAAGGGAGAGATCTTCCTGGTCAGCCCTCAGTCCAACGCCCTGATTGCCATGAACACCTTCTCCCAGCGGCGGCTGTATCAGGCTCTGGGCTTTGAGGGGGTGCGGGCCATCTCACCCGTTTATGTGGGCTTTGCCCTCTGGAAAAACCCGGAGACCCGCCGTACCCGCAGCATTTTCGTGGTGGGAGTGGATCCCTCGGCTGATCTGTTGGACTTGCCGGAACTGACGCCGGACAAGCTGGAAGAGATCAAAAAGGCGGACGTGGTGCTTTTTGACCGCCGCTCCCGCAGCGAGTTTGGCCCCATCCCAGAGTGGTTTGAGTCCGGGCGAAAGGTGGTTACTGAGGTGGGAAACCGCCGCGTCCAGGTGGGGGGCCTGTTTGAGATGGGGGCCACCTTTGGAGCCGACGGCACCATTCTCACCAGCGATCTCAATTTCCTGCGCATTTTTCCGCAGCGGGGGCGCGGCTTGGTGGATATCGGCGTGGTGCAACTCCAGCCGGGTGTGGATCCGGATCCCTTGGTGCGGCAGATGCGGGCTTTGCTGCCGGAAGATGTGCGGGTGCTCTCACGGGCGGAGTTTATCGATATGGAGCAAACCTACTGGGAAGAGGGCACAGCCATCGGCTTTATTTTCGGCCTGGGGGTGGGCATGGGCTTTATTGTCGGCATTGTGATTGTCTATCAAATTCTCTACACCGATGTGTCGGATCACCTGGCGGAATATGCCACTCTCAAAGCCATGGGCTATACCGATACCTACCTGCTGGGGGTGGTATTTCAGGAGGCGCTCCTGCTGGCCGGCTTGGGGTACATTCCTGCCTTTGCCCTGTCGGTTTTGCTCTACGATTTGACGGCAAATGCCACGTTGCTGCCTATTGCCATGACCTTCAACCGGGCAGTGCTGGTGCTGGGGCTGGCGGTGAGCATGTGCTTCATCTCAGGAGCGATTGCCGTGCGACGGCTGCGGGCAGCCGATCCTGCCGACATTTTCTAGAGTTTTGGCTGTGGGCAGGGCGCCGGGGCGTTGGTAAGTCAATAGTCTGCCAAAGGGGATCGGATGGATGGTGAAGGGTTTGAGCTAGGCTGTCTAAAAACTTCTGGGATCCTCATCAACGCTCTCCGGCCAAAGGTTTCTAAATGGTCTCATCTCAACGCTCCAAATGACGGCCTAAGTGGTCAATGAGTTGTCAACGCAAAGTTTTGAGATTTTGAGTTCTCTATGCTGACTCCTCTTCTCGATCAAGCTGCCCTTGCTTCTGCCCAGAATGCCGTTGAGCCAGTGGTGAAAGCCGAAGGTGTAAACCACTATTTCGGCGAGGGATCCCTGCGCAAGCAGATTCTCTTCGACATTAGCTTTGCCCTGCAGCCAGGGGAGATCGTGCTGCTGACTGGCCCTTCCGGCTCCGGCAAAACCACCCTGCTGACGCTGCTGGGGGCCTTGCGCTCGGTGCAGGAGGGCAGCTTGCGGGTGTTGGGACAGGAGCTGCGGGGAGCTCAGCCCAGTACTCTCATTCAAATCCGCCGCCAGGTCGGGTACATTTTCCAGGCCCATAACCTGCTGCGATCCCTGACGGCAGCCCAAAACGTGCGCATGGCCCTGGAGCTGCACAACGGCCTCTCTCCTCAGGAAGCCCAGCAGCGAGCGGAAGCAATGCTGGCGGCGGTGGGCCTGGGGGGTCGCGTCCACTACTACCCGGAACAGCTTTCCGGCGGACAAAAGCAGCGGGTGGCCATTGCCCGCGCCTTGGTTAGCCATCCCAAGCTGGTGCTGGCGGACGAGCCCACGGCAGCCCTAGATAGTAAGTCGGGCCGCGAGGTGGTGACCCTGATGGAGAAGCTGGCGCGGGAGCAGGGCTGCACCATCCTCATGGTGACCCACGACAACCGCATCCTGGACATCGCGGATCGGGTGCTGCACATGGAGGATGGCCGGCTGGAGAGCCAAGGGGTTGCCTAGCTTTGCCCAGAGCAGGCGTGGCGGCGGTACCAGTCGATGGTGCGCTGCAGCCCTTCCCGCAAGCCGACTTTGGCCACAAAACCCATCCTCTCTCGGGCCTTGGAGACATCCAGACAGCGGCGGGGTTGGCCATTGGGCTTGTCCGTTTGCCAGCGGATCTCTCCCCGGAACTCCATCAGCTCGCAGATGAGGGCAATCAGATCCCGGATGGAGATCTCTTCACCGGTGCCCAGGTTCAAGGGATCCGCCCCGTCGTAAAGCTGGGTGGCCATGACAATGCCGCGGGCCGCATCTTCAGCGTAGAAAAACTCGCGGGTGGGGCTGCCATCCCCCCACACTTCGACGTAGTTTTGGCCCCGTTGCTGCGCTTCGTGCACTTTGCGGATCAAGGCTGGGATGACGTGGGAGCTTTCGGGGTCGAAGTTGTCCATGGGGCCGTAGAGGTTCACCGGCAGGAGGTAGATGCCGTTGAAGCCGTACTGCTGCCGGTAGGCCTGCAGCTGCACCAGCAGGGCTTTCTTGGCGATGCCGTAGGGGGCGTTGGTCTCCTCTGGGTAGCCGTTCCAGAGATCCTCTTCCTTGAAGGGAACGGGGGTGAACTTGGGATAGGCGCAGATGGTGCCCACGCAGACAAACTTCTCCACCCCGGCCAGGTAGGCGGCGTGGATGAGCTGGGATCCCATGATGAGGTTGTCGTAGAAGAGTTCTGCCGGCTTGGCTTGGTTGAGGCCGATGCCACCCACGTGGGCGGCCAAATGGATGACGATATCTTGCCCTTGCACCACCTCTTGGCAGACTTCCCAACGGCGCAGATCCTGGGTGCGGGAGCGCGGGATGCGCACCTGCTCCGGCTTTACCCCCAGCACCTGCAACTGTTGCAGCACATGTTTGCCCAAAAAGCCGCTGCCCCCTGTGAGCAAAATGCGCTTCTGGCTGAGATCGACGGAGCTGGGCAAGCTGTTGGGCATAGATCCGACGCAGAGAACTTCCGGCTTTCATTATGCTGCAGACGGGATAGCCGTATTCCAGACTTGTTGGCGATGGTCATCGAGAATAGGCAAGGCATCAACTCAAAACCTGGGCAAACCGCGCCGGCGACAGAGCAGGGATCCATTCATCCGCTTGTCCATAGGCTTGTTGGGCGAAGCGACGGGCCAAAGCGGGCACGATGGGCAGGGGATTGCTGAAGCCGGAAAACAGTTGTAAGCCTTCCCAGCCGGGCAGGGATCCCACCAGAGGCTGGTGATCAGCGCTGAAGGCCACCAAGCAGTGATACCACCGTCCAGGCAGGTGGGCCAACTTGGGCAGGTAGCGACCGGCTTGTGCCCGGATCTGGGCTTCGCTGGCGGCTGCATCCACCTCGGCATGGGGATCCGTCAATACCCGGCTGATCTGGCCCATGCGAATGCTGCCATCTACAAATTGCAGGATCCCGGCATCCAGAATCGGCGGGCAAAGCTCGTGCCCTGGCTCGTCCCAAAGGGGATCCCGATCGGGATGGGCGGCTTGTCGTTCCAGTTCCAAGCGTTGCACGGGCACGCTCATCACCAACGCTTTCAATTGCAAATCCGAGGGCTCCAGCTCCAGGGATTCGGCATGGGTGTAGTAGATGGGCACCCGGATCCCCGCTTGGCGCAACAAAGCCCGTGTCCAGCCGCCGGCGCACACCACCACCTGGCCTGCTCCGTAGCAGTCGGCTCCGGACTCTACGCCCGTGATGCGCGCTCCCTGCCGCCGCAGGGCCGTTGCTGTTGCGATCAAGAGGGATCCCCCCAATCGTTGAAAGGCTTTTTGAAAGGCCAGCGCCGTCAACAAGGGGTTGATGTGGCCATGCCGAGCCCAGAGCACTACTTCCAGAGCTGCCGGATCCAGCAGTGGCTCCAGCTCGCAGGCTGCCTCCACCGAAATCCGCCGGGGTGGGATGCGACAGTCGGCCAGATCCGCCTCGACAGCCTCCACATCACAGCCGGGGGCAATGGGCATGAGCAGGTCCAGCTCACGAAATTGAATGTCTGCCTCCAACTCCTCTGACAGGGTGCGGTAGCGTTGGATCCCTTCTTCCCCCAAAGCTTTGAGCATCGGCGTTTTGCCCGCCCAATGGGCCAAGCCCCCGTAGCTGTAGCGGGTTGCTCCGTTCAGCACTCCATCTTTCTCCATCAGCAGAACGGATCCCCCCTGGCGGGCCAGCTCATAGCTCAGAGCTGCCCCGGTAATCCCGCCACCGATCAGAATCCAGTCGTAGTTGGCCATCACTTCCCTCTTTGCCCTGAACCTCATCTTGCGGCAAAGAGGCTCAGCTAGAAATCGCAGGAGCCCCGCACTGTACCCGTAGGGT
>NZ_JANSIM010000266.1:0-2056 GCF_047502655.1 Synechococcus sp. R5-12
GGCGCGGAGCGCTTTGCATCAGCATGAGTGCGGGAGTATGTCACAACAGCTCAAGTTGGAATAGAACTGTTTCGTCGCGGTATCCATAGCACCCCTCTCCTTTTGGAAGAAGGGCTGGGAGTGAGGGAGAAAGGCTCAAGTCAAAGGCTGCCAATGGCCCGTTTCAGTTGTACCAGGGCGCGATTGTAGGCGATTACAGCATTGGAAAGGTTGCCACGGGCAGTGGTGAGAGCAGCTTCAGCATTGATCACCTCGGTTTGGGTGCCCACCCCTGCTTGCAAACGCAGCCGGGCCAAGCGCAGGCTCTCTTCTGCCGAGGCAATTGCCACTTTGGCCGAGTCGATCTGTTCACGGCTGGAGCTGAGGGTCAGAAAGGCTTCTTCCACCCCCCGCTGGATTTCGTTGCGGGTGCCGACGAAGTTGCTCACGGCCACCTGTCCATCGATCTGGGCTTGGCGGGCTTGGGCAGCCGCTTCTCCTCCATCGAACCAAGTCAAGCTGAAATTGGCTCCCACCGAATAGCCAACATCAAAACTGTTGCGGCTGGCGTTGAAATCGTTAACGGCATCGAGGCTGGCGAACAAGCCAATTCGGGGGCCATTGCGGGCTTGTGCCAGGCGCAGGCGGCTTTGGGCCTGCTCCAATTCTCGGCGCCGGCGCTCCAATTCCTGTCGTTGGGCAAAGGCAGCAATGATGGTCTCTTCCAGGCTGAGATCCCACTCCCCCATCGGCTCAATGCGGTCGCTGGCCAACACGTCGGTGGGGCTGGGGAAATTCAGCAGTTCGGCCAGGCGGCGGCGATTCAGTTGTTGGGTGTTTTGAGCCGCCAGCAAGGTTTGTCGATTGTTGGCCAATTCCGTCTCTGCCTGGAGAATCTCAAAGCGGGTACCCAGCCCGGCCCGTTCTCGGGCTTGAGCATCCCGCAGGGTGGCTTCGGAACTTTCGACGGCAGCTTGGCTGATGGCAACCCTGGCATCTGCGCTTTGCAGATCGTAGTAGGCATTGGCCACAGCTTGTTTGACCGTCTGCAGCGTTTGCTCCAGCTGCAGTTGGGCGATGCGCAGCGCTTCTTGGGCCAGCTTCAGGTTTTGCTCCCTAAGGCCACTGTCAAAGGCGGTATACTCCACCCGCACCACACTGGCCGAGAGGGTGTGGGATTCGCGCCTTGGCCCACCACCAGGAGAGGGAGCCTCACTGTACTGGTAGTTGGCACGGCTGGAGAGGGTGGGAGCAAAGGCAGCTTGAGCTAGAGCTACCCCGGCCTCGGCCCGCTCGACAGTCAGTCTGGCCTGCTGCACAGCCGGGTTCTGGGCAACGGCGATCTCCAGAGCTTCTTCCAAAGACAAGCCCTCCCTTCGCTCGATGCGCACCTGCAAGGGGGATTGGGGCACCACCAATTCTTCAGCCTTGGAAGCCCCCTGCAAAGCCAGGTCAGCCGCAGGGGTAGGGTCAGCAGGGTTGGAGGGAATCGATAGGGTGGGGGGGGGTGGGGGGGTGAGGATTTCGCGGCTGTTGGGCAGAGCAAAGGCAGCAGAGCTGGGAGCTTCTGGCTGAGCAAGAGCAGGGACAACCCAGAGCAGGCTCAACAGTAGGCCACAGGGAGCAGAACAGGCAAGGTTCAACTGGGATCCCGCCGAGTTTGTCTGCCGTTGAGGAAGTTGAAGCGGATCCCTGGCTCCATTTTGCATCGCCATCGTGCTGTCATTCTCAACATCACCCCTAGCAGTATCGCAAAATGAAGGACAAAGATAAGACGGTTTTCCGCAGGCTCGCTGGCTGCCCTGTTCGGGCCAGTGGAAGCGAGTCCTCGCATTTGCCCCTGCAACGATGAGGCCGACCTGCGTCTGCCAGGAGCTCCGAGCACGGGCGGGACTCCTCTACACTCAGCAGAGACGCTTGGATTGAGACCGAGTCGATTTAGATTTAGACTCAGTTTAGAATGGTGGGGCCATCTGTCCGTGATGGCGGGGGTGGGTGTTGTGGGTGATGAAAGGGGGCAAGGTGGCAGACTCTCAGAGCATGACTCTAGTCAATAATAAGCTCAACTATACTGAAA
>NZ_JANSIM010000267.1:0-1201 GCF_047502655.1 Synechococcus sp. R5-12
GCCCGCTCCGTACCGCTTAGCGGTCGGAGTCGGGTAGTTTACGCTTTGCCGCAAAACATTTTTATTCTTGGGCTTTCTTGGGCTCTGCCACTTCGCCAAGCTCAGCAAACGGATGGCGGGATCCCAGGCAATGGCCAACGCGGGGCAGGAAACGCGCTAGGCTAGAGGTTCGAATAGCGGAAAGGCTCTGCACCGTTCAAAGGACAAGGGCGGCACAGGGCTTGTGCAGATGCAAGTCGGATCCATATCATGCGCATTGTCATCACGGGTGGAAGTGGTTTTATCGGGCGTCGCTTGGTGGCCCGTCTGCTGGAGCAAGGGGATCAGGTTTTGGTCTTGACCCGCCGCCTGGAGCAGGCCCGCCGCATTTTGGGGGAATCCCCCAACCTCAAGCTGCTGCCCTACGATCCCTACCAACCGCAAGCCTGGGCAGCCGCCCTGGAAGGGTACGAGGGGATTGTCAACTTGGCCGGAGAGCCTTTGGCTTCTTCTCGCTGGACAGAGACCAAGAAAAAAGAAATCCGTCGTAGCCGTGTGGAAACCACCCAGGCCCTTGTCCAAGCCCTCGCCTCCCTCAACCAAAAGCCCCAGGTGATGATCAGCAGCTCGGCGGTGGGTTACTACGGATCCCATCCGGCAGGAGAACCCTTAACAGAGACGGATCCCCCGGCCCAAGATTTTCTGGCAGAAGTCTGTCAAGCTTGGGAAGCTGCCGCCCGGTCGGCTGAGGAGTTGGGGATCCGTTTGGCCATCCTGCGCACGGGGATTGTGTTGGGGCCGGATGGAGGAGCGCTGGGGCAGATGCTGGCCCCCTTTCAGTTCTTTATCGGCGGAACGATCGGCTCCGGCAAACAATGGCTGTCTTGGATCCACCGCGAGGATTGGGTGAGCTTGGTCTGCTTCCTGCTGGAGCAGGGATCCGGAGTGTTCAACGCCACCGCTCCCAACCCGGTGCAGATGGAAGAGTTTTGCCGAACCTTAGGCCAGGTCTTGGGTCGCCCCTCTTGGTTGCCTGTGCCGGAGCTGGCGTTGGAACTGCTGTTGGGCGAGGCAGCTCAAGTGGTTTTGACGGGGCAGAAAGTGATCCCGCAAGCGGCTTTGCAGATGGGCTTTACCTTCCAGTACCCACAACTGAAAGAGGCATTACGACAGATCCTCCTGATACATTTACGCTGAACACTGCTGAACATTACTGTTCAAC
>NZ_JANSIM010000268.1:0-1950 GCF_047502655.1 Synechococcus sp. R5-12
CCCTACGGGTACAGTGCGGGGCTCCTGCGATTTCTAGCTGAAGGGACAGGATCGCGCATCCAGGGTTCTCGAATAGCGATGGGACTTGTCGGGATCCCATCTAGAATAGGCGACAACCGGGCGAGAGAGGAGGTGAGCTGGCGGGTGACCTTCGCCCAGTGGCTGGGGCTAGGGGCGCTGTTGGGCCTGCTAGTTCTGCTTTGGCAGATCCGGCAGATCCTGCTGTTGGTGTTCGCGGCCATTGTGTTGGCAGTAGCATTGGATACCTTGGCCCAGATCCCACAGCGCTACGGCTTTCGGCGTGGCCCCTCAATTGTCATCACCAGTTTGACGGTTTTGGTGGCCGCGATCTTGGTGGGGCTAATCGTGGTGCCCCCCCTGGCGGAGCAGTTGCGGTGGCTGTTTACCGATGGGGTGCCCGCCGGGATCGTGCAAGCGCAGCGGCTGTTCGAGAGCTTGATTCTCTCTTTGCCGACGGATATTGAGCTGCCGACGCTGCGGGAATTGGCCAATAGCTTGGTGCCCCAGGCCACCGAGTTGGTGCGACAGGTGCGCGACTTTTTCTCCGAGTCCTTCACTGCCTTTTTTGGCACCCTGCTCAACCTATTGTTTGTAATCATCCTCACCATTTTGTTGTTGGCGGATCCCCAAGCCTACAGTCGCGCTTTTGTCTCGGTTTTCCCGGCCTTTTACCGTCCCCGCATTCGCTACATCCTCAAGCGCTGTGAGCTGGCGCTGCGAGGGTGGCTGATGGGGATCCTGTTTACCAGCACCTTGGTGATGCTGCTGAGTGGGATCGGGCTGTGGATTTTGGGGGTGCCCCTGATCTTGGCCAATGCGGTGCTGGCGGGATTGTTCAACTTCATCCCCAATATCGGCCCCACCTTAAGCGTGGTAGCCCCCATGCTGGTAGCCCTCACGGATGCCCCTTGGAAGTCCTTGGCAGTGCTGGGGCTGTATATCCTGATCCAGCAGTTGGAAAGCAGCGTCTTCACCCCCATCGTTATGTCCCGACAGGTGTCGCTCCTGCCCGCCCTAACCCTAGTAGCTCAAGTTACTTCAGCCTTTTTCTTTGGGGTGCTGGGCCTGTTCCTGGCCGTGCCTTTGGCGGCAATCCTGCAGGTGTGGATTCAGGAGGTGCTAATTCGGGATGTCCTGGATCCCTGGCAGGGATCCCGATTGCGGCCCTTGCTCAGGTTGGAAAGTGGAGAGAACGGGATCCAGAGCTCCACCCAGGCGGAAAACCAGGATCCCATTCCGCGACCGCAATCGGTGCGAGAAGGTTGAGGGGGCAATGCTCCTGACTTGGCTCAACCCCATCAGCTTAGCCACACGACCGGCCCTTCCATTGGGCAGGAATCGACGTTCTCCCCACGGCTAGAGCCGGGGGATTCTTTCCCGTCGCTCCACGCTCCTCGCGCTTGACCGGTGTGAGAACGCGACAACTGGCAACTGCGCACCCAGGCAGAGCGGCATCGGGGAAACAGTGAGGCCCACGGCCCGCTGTGCGAAGGGCATTCTGTCAACCAAGGATTCTGTCCCGCTATCGCTCACCTGGCAAGGTTGGACTGTGGAGTCCCGGCGGGAAAAGCCGCAACCC
The DNA here is from genome assembly GCF_047502655.1 of Synechococcus sp. R5-12. Lineage (NCBI taxonomy): Bacteria > Bacillati > Cyanobacteriota > Cyanophyceae > Synechococcales > Synechococcaceae > Synechococcus > Synechococcus sp. R5-12. The sequence goes on from NZ_JANSIM010000268.1 coordinate 1,601, forward strand.
CTGCTGTCGCACCCGCCGCTCCTGGAAAGGGATAGGGGTCACGCGCGGCAAAGGCGTAGCCACAGGCTGGGGAGTTGAAGTGGGCACAGCTTGCGGAGAGGGCTCTGGGCTGGGCTCAGGCGTAAGCTCAGGTTCGGGAGTGGCTACTACGGGCGGTGGCGTTGGAACAGCCGGGATCCCCTCTGGTGTCGGACGGGGGCGGCCCAGTTGAAAGCGCGGCTGGCGACGAGGTGCAAGCGTGGGCGTCGCCTCTGGCGTTGGAGTCGGAGTGGGTGTGGGTGTGGGCGTCGGGCTGGGTGTTGGCGCCGGAGTAGGAGTGGGCGTGGGTGTCGGAGTTGGTGTTGGCGTCG
>NZ_JANSIM010000269.1:0-1309 GCF_047502655.1 Synechococcus sp. R5-12
TCATGCTTACTGAAGCACTACGGAATAAGGAAATCCTACCACCCCTCTCCTGCTGGGAGAGGGGCCAGGGGTGAGGGCGATGGAGAGTAGGGAACTCGAATCCCTGACCTCTGCGGTGCGATCGCAGCGCTCTACCAACTGAGCTAACTCCCCGTAGCTTTACCAGAATAACCCGAATCCGCAGCCAAGATCTCCCCCGCCTGTAACTCCAGCCCCACAAAAACCTTCGAGGGCAGCCGCTCGGATCCTTGCAGCTCCAGCACATCGTACCAGCCTTCATGAAGCAGCAGCAGGCTCACCTTCTCCTCCAAGGGATCCACAACCCAATACTCGCCGATCCCCAAAACGCAATACTCTGCTTGCTTGGCCCGGTAGTCTGCTGCCCGGCTCGACTCACTCACCACCTCCACCACCAGCAGCAGCGGCGGCTCCTCTAGGCGGATCAACGCCTCTCTGGATCCCATCTCCTGCCATTGCTCCAAAGGCAGCACCACCACATCCGGGATCCGCACCGTATCCCACCGGTGGCTGCCCCGCGGCGACTGGATCCCTGGGCTCCCCTGTATCGCTGTCCAGGGCAACTTCTGCCGCGCAATCTCTGCCTCAAAAACCCAGCTGAGAAACTTTTGAATCTGCACATGCCGCCCAGTCGGAAGGGCCACAGGCACCAACTCCCCTGCCACCAGCTCATAGCGGGTATCACTGCCATCCGAATAAGCAAGGTATTCCGCCAAACTCAGGCGATCTCTTGATGGTGCAGAAACGGATCCCCTCGTCCAAGCCACAGCCGCCTCCAGAAACTGCTCTGCCACCATCCTAGCTCCCCTCTCCCTGAGGGAGAGGGGCTGGGGGTGAGGGCCACTACCGCCGTTCCAAAAAATCGCGGCGCAGATCCCGAATCTCCTGCCGGATCTCCCTCATCTCTTCCGCCATCTGGTCGGTGCGCCGTTCCAGTGCTTCTGTGCGCCGTTCCACAGCTTCCGTGCGCCGTTCAATAGCCCGGGTGCGCTCGTCAAAGCGATCCAGCGCCTCCCGAAAAAACTGGGCCAGCATCGCCTGTCCTTCCCGCAGCTCTTGAATCAAAACCTGCTGGTTTTGTTGGACAAGGCGCAGCTCCTGCTGAGCGGCCTGCAATTCTCTTTGGGAGGCTTGCAATTCTCTCTGGGAGGCTTGTAGCTCCTGGATGGCTTGAATCAGCCACTGCTCTTGCTCAGGGGTCATGGTTGCTGAAGCACTACAGAATAAGGAAATCCTACCACTGCCAATTCTGATACATTCACGCTGAACTCTCCTGAACATGGTTCAGGAA
>NZ_JANSIM010000270.1:0-6278 GCF_047502655.1 Synechococcus sp. R5-12
CCTTCCCCGCCCTGAAGGACGGGGCTTGCCGCGCCTTTTGGTCAGGGTGCGTACTCTTCAAACTCGCTCCAAAAAGGCCACCCCCTCTACATGCCCGGTTTGGGGAAAGAAGTCAGCCGCCCGCCATTGGGTAAGGCGATAGGATCCCTCTGCCAGTAGGATCTGCAAGTCTCGCGCCAAAGTGGCAGGGTGACAGCTAATGTAGACGATGCGTGGTGGTCGTCGCAGCTTTAGGGTCTCGAGCACTTGGCGGTCGCAGCCGCGCCGCGGCGGATCCAGCACCACAATGTCGGCAGGGGGCAGGGTCGGCAAAACCTGTTCCACCGTGCCCTGGAAAAATTGGGCTGAGGCGATACCGTTGAACTGGGCATTGTAGCGGGCTTGGGCCACCGCTTCCGGCAAAGCTTCCACCCCCATCGCCCGTTTCGCCCGTTGCGCCAGCAGCAAGGTTAAGGTGCCGATGCCACAGTAGGCATCCAGGATGGTTTCCTCTCCCCGCAGGTTCAGTTGGTCGGCTATCCAGGTAAAAAAGGCTTCTGCTTGCTCTGTGTTGACCTGGAAGAAAGAGGTGCTGTCGATCCAGAGGGAAAAACCGGCAAATTCCTCCCGCAAAGACCCCCGACCGGCAATCACCTCAGTCTCCGGGCCGAAGATGGCATTGGTGCGGGCCGAGTTGAGATTGAGACAGACCCCCACCAGGTCAGGGTAGCGCTGCATCCAGCGTTCGGCCCAGCTTTCCAGATGGGGCAGGCGACGACTGCAACTGACCAAGGTCAGGAGCACCTCGCGGGTACGGCGACCGATGCGCAAACCCAAGTGGCGGAGATGACCTTGGTGACGACTTTCGTCGTAGACACTCCAGCCCGTTTCTTGGAGATCCCGCTTGATTTCCCTCAGGAACACATCCAGCCGCTCGTCTTGCACGGGGCATTGGTTGAGGTTCACCAGGCGGTGGCTGCCCCGTTGGTAGTAGCCCATGCGCAAGGGCTGGCCCTCCGGTTTGGCCATGGGGTAGGTGACCTTGTTGCGATAGCGCAGCGGCTGCTGGGATCCCAAAATGGGGACAGGCTCCGGCAGAGCAAGACCGCCAATCCGCTCCAGTGCATCCCTGAGGATTTGCTGCTTGGTGGCCAATTGCTGGGCATAGCTGACATGTTGCCATTGGCAGCCACCACATTTGTCCGCCACAATGCAGGCTGGTCGCACCCGTTGGGGAGAGGGAGAAATCAGCGACCGAATTCGCCCGACCAAGTAGTTGCGCTTGATCTCGGTTATTTGGGCCACCACCTGATCCCCGGGCACCGCCTGGGACACAAACACCACTCGCCCTTGTCCAAGTCCTACCGTGTGGGCAATGCCATCTCCCTGGGTGGTCAGGGCCGTGACCTCCAACGCCAAGAGATCCCCAGGTTTAACGGGATCAGGAAGGCCGGAAGGGATCGGATGTTCCATTAGGCTGTTTCGCCGAAATTCGAAATAACTATAACCATAGGTCAGGTCGTGTTGGCTGGAGTCAGCATTGCCGGAAAAAGCTGTAGCAAGGCAAAAAGCATGTCAGCGGCCAACTGCTTACGGGATTGAAAACCCCATCCAATGAAGTGGTTCACTCCTTGGTCAAAGCAGATAGAGAAGGCAAAACATCTTCTCGAAAAGGAACCTCGTTTTGATTCACGTTCTCCAGCTCGGCCAACATGAGAGGGTTAACCCGGTTTAGGTAGGGCACCAAAACCTGTTGTAGCCTTCGGCTGTAGAAGCGGTGGTAGCTGTACACAGGCGTGGCCGGAAATCCCCGTCGAATCTTATGGGATCCCCCTGCGCCGGGATCAAAGTTGCGGATCCCTTCTCGGATGGCGAGGGCAATGGGCTCGTAGTAGCAAACGTTAAAGTGCAAAAACTTCACCTCCTCCCGACAACCCCAGTAGCGCCCGAACAGGCGATCTCCCTTACGAATACAAAAAGACATCCCCACAATTTCTGCATTCCGTTCCCCGGCCACCAGCACAACTCGCTCCCGATAGTCGGGATAGAGAGACTCGAAAAAGCGGCGATTGAGATATTTGCTCCAGTTCCAAAATTGGGCGCAGGTGTTGCTGTAAAAGTCGTACATGAGAGACAACAGGCGGGGCGTGATCTCCTCTCCTGTGTAAATCTTGAGTTCTAGGCCGCTTTTTTCCATTGCAGCCCGCTCTCGCTTGATGTTGCGCCGCTGGTTGGCATTGAACTGGCTCAAAAAGTCTTCGTAAGAGCGGTAGCCGGGGTTGTGCCACTGGTAGTTGTGGGTGATCCGGGGCGTAAATCCATCCGACTCCAATTGAGTCCGCCAGTCCAGATCTACATAAAGCAAGCTAAACACCGAAATATCCTTCTCTTGGCAAAACCGGTCAATGGCTGCCAGCATCAACGACCACACCTCTGCTTCCGAATACTCGGGATGGACGAGGATGCGATAGCCCGTGGCCGGGGTGAAGGGGGCCATGCCGATTAACTTCGGGTAGTAGCGTTCCCCCAATTGGCCGGCAACTGCAGCCCATTCTTGGTCAAAGACAAACTCCCCTTGACTGTGGCTTTTCAAATACAAGGGGGCAGCAGCAATCAACTGGCCGTCCGCCTCCACCAACAGGTGACAGGGCAGCCACCCTGTCCTGCGGCTGGCACAACCTGAGCTCTCTAGGCTGTGCAACCATTCGTATTCCAAAAAAGGAGAGGTGCGCTCCGTTTGCAAGGCGTGCCAGGCCCCTGCTGGGATCTCGCGAATATCGTGGCACCAGCGCCATTTTAACCCGGTTGACATTTGCCTGCTCGGATCAGACCAACCCGCCGCCCAATCGCCTCAGCTTGGCCGGGAAAAGGCCCCCCAATGCTTCTGCCGACTCAACGCCGCCAAATGCAGCACCTGGCAGGATCCCTGCGCCTGCTTGATCACGTACCACCCTGAAACGGGGTCGGAAACCACGCTGCTGCTCCTTTGCCCGTCCACAACTTCTCCGGCGGAAAACCACACTTGTGGGTTCTGGTTTGATTTTAATCGGGATCCCTGGGCTCGTAGTAACGGTTGGCCAATTCCAAAGCCATCTGAAACTTCTGCTCGCGGGTGAGGTCAGCCCGTCGGGCAATGTGAGCAAAGCGGTTGATATCTGGGGGCAGGAAGTCGAAAGGACGCTGTTCCCGCACGATGTCCAAGACCAAATCGCAAAGGGCCTGCTGGTAATCGTTATAGAAGATCTCTCCCAAAGCCTTGAGCCGTCCATCGGGCACCGGATTGTTAAAGTCGATGGCCTGGAGCTCTCCCTGCTCGTCGATAAATAGCTCCACCGAGTTCATTTCATAGCCCAAAACTCGATTGATAATCCGACAGGTATTGATGACTTTCTGGCCCATTTCCGGAGTAAGAAATTCTGGATCAAACAGATATTCGCTGGCATCGAACTTGCGAAAGATATACTTGATCGGAATGATCTTTCGGCCAATGCAGAGGGCGCGAATCTGCCAAGGGTAAGGGGTTTTGACCTTCTCTTGGATCATCATCACCTGAGATCCAGAGCGGTCGTAAAAATAGAGGAGCTGCTCCATGTTGTGGGCTATTTCTACTCCAATGGCCTCTCGCCCCTCCGCCGGCTTGATCACCATTGGCCAGCCCAGGTCTTCTGCCATCCCCTGCCAATCGAAAAACTTGTGATACTTAAAATCTTCTGCTTTCAATGCGGGGGCTTCTTTAGGGGGCAGAATGTAAGTTTTGGGGATGGAGATCCCCAGCTCTTTGACCACCATGTAGGCAGCATCTTTGTTGCGCAGGTAGTAATAAAAGCTAAACGGGTTGTTGATGAGGTAAACCCCCCGAAAGGCAAAGCCCATGAACAGGCCGATGGCTTGGGGGTAAAGGTAGCTGAAGCGATCCAGGATCAAGCGATACTTGGTGCGGTAATCCAGGTTCACCTCATGAATGGTGACATGTTCGGCCCGGATCTTGTAAGTTTGGCCGTTGCGAGCTTGAACAGGGGGAAGTGCGTTGAGGCGAGCCAGAGTATCGTCCCCGAAAGGCTCGCTGAAGTGCAGGCTGCCAACCCAATAGTCTTCAATCATCAAAGCTCTCTCGTCAAAAGCTATTCCCTGCAAGGGATCCTACGCGAAGGCGCGGATTTGCGCTTGCCAAGTGGGCCAATCGTGATTCCCCTCCCATACCTCCAGTTGATGGGGGATGTTGTTGCGGCTAAGCACTTCCGCCAGACGCAGGTTGTCGCTGAGGCAGTGGTCGTGGCGAGCGGTGAGCAACTTCAGCTCGGTGTTGCGCCCGCCCAACTGATCCCAGAGTTGCCGGCTCATGTTGGACATATAGGCCAGCGGGTTGATGAAATACAGCTCCTGCTCTGCCCGTTGGGGATCCCAGCCGGTGACAGAGCCGAGAGCGGCCACATCGTAGGGCCCCCCCAGAGCCAAACAACGGCGCACCAAGCCGGGATGCCGACAGGTGAGGTTGACAGCATGGGTAGCTCCCAGGGAAAACCCAGCCACCACCAGAAACTCATTTTGCGCCTCGGCCTTGGCGTAGGGGATCAGCTCTTCTACCCAGTGCTGCTCCAACAACAGCCAACGATCCCGACGTTGGGGCAAGTCCAGCTCGCGGTTGAAAAAGGTCTCCCAATCTAGGGTTTCCACGCAAAAAGCCTGCAAATAGCCCTGCTCCAGATGATGGCTGAGGCTGGCAATAATGCCGCGATCTTCCACGTCAAAAAAACGCCCGTTGCTGGTGGGCAGACAGATCAGCGGGTAGCCGTGATGCCCAAAGTGGAGCATCTCCATTTCCCGGCCCAAGATCTGAGAGGGAAAGCGCAAGTAGCGGCGAGCGTAGGCCATGAAAAACGGGGAAGGGATCCTCAAGAAATACCCAACCTTTCCGGGGGAAGCATTCTGCTCTGCCTGGTCGAGAAAGGCAAAGGGCACTCTCTGGAAAGGTCCACAAGAGCTACCCGAACAGATGAGAGCAAATCTGATCGGTTAACGGGAACCTCAGGAAATTTCCGTGAACAGATCCTTGAGGGCCGTGCGGGCGGCCAAGTGCTTGCGGGTGGACTCGAGAATTTCGGCTTCCCGGCGCAGCCGCCTTTCGGTACTGACCATTTCCAGCAGAGCTTGCTGCTCTTGGGGGGCCCCATGGAAGTGGCTAGCCACCCAGTAGGACAGTTCTATGGGGGTGGTGGGGAGCTGCTCCGGCAACTGTGCATCCCGCTCCATTAGCTTGCCCGAGAGACGCACCACATCTTGAAGGAGAGTGGTAACCTGGCGCACCCAGCTCTGCAGGTCATCGGAAGGGGTGGTCGGCTCATCCTCAATCCATTCCACCAGCCCCACCCGGAAGGGTTTTTCCCGCACGTAATCCAAGACGCGGAAGCGCTGCTGCCCCAAGGTCAAAATGTCCATGCGGTCATCCGGCAATCGCTGCACCTGCAACACCTCAGCACAACAGCCCACCCGCACTGGGGATCCCGTCTGGGGATTGAACATCAGCACCCCAAAGCGGCGATCCGTCTCCAGAATGGTGTTGATCATCATGCGGTAGCGGTACTCGAAAATGTGCAGCGGCAGAGGTCGGCCCGGAAACAGCACCACCTCCGGCAAGGGAAACAGCGGTAGCTCGCGAACATCCACGGAAGAAGAAGGCATAGGGCTTGTGCTTCTCGCTGTACTGAGTCTAGCCCATCTTTATTGGCCAATCTTTATCTCTGCTAAAGGTAGGGGATTGACAGGGAGGGGATCCCTCAAGAGAAGCGGTGGTGCCAGACTGTGATGGCAATCGCCAAGGCATCGGCGGCATCATCCGGGCGGGGCAAGCTGGGCAGGTTGAGTTCCCGGGCCACGGCAGCTTGTACAGCCTGCTTGTCGGCGCGTCCGTAGCCTGTCAAACTTTGCTTGACTTGGGCGGGCGTAAACTCCACCGGCAACAGATGATGCTGGGCCAAGGTGAGCAGGATCACGCCACGGGCTTGGGCGATGGCAATGGTATTGCCCATTTTGTAGAAAAAAAGTTTTTCCAGCCCCACCTGATGCGGGCGCAGTTGGCGCAGCAACTGGCTCAAATCCTCGTGCAGCGTTTGCAGCCGCTCCGGCATCGAGTGTTGGCTGGGGGTGCTGATCACCCCATAATCCACAGGTTTCAACCCCGCAGATCCCGCCAGAATGCAACCAAAACCCATGGTTCCCAGACCTGGATCTAGGCCGAGGATGCGCTGCTCAGGTGGGGTGTCTGATACATTTACGCTGAACACTGCTGAACATCACTGTTC
>NZ_JANSIM010000271.1:0-10528 GCF_047502655.1 Synechococcus sp. R5-12
AGCCTGCGGCTATGGTGCGGGCCTCCAGCCCGAAAATTTGGTGATTCTAGAGGGGGGATCCGCCCCCTTTTTTCCTTTAGGGCTGCAGATAGAGGCGGTGCTGACGGATATAGTGCTCCACAGCAGGGGGCACCAGGTAGCGGATAGACCCTCCCTTTTGGATTTGCTGTCGCAGGTAGGTGGAAGAGAGCGTCAGGGTAGGGGCTTCCAGGATTTGGGCTTGGATGGGCAACTTTTCGGCTACCGCCTGCAACACCTGGGCAGCATCGCCGGCATCCACCCGTGGGGCAACGATCCAATGGCAGAGGCGGGCCAGTTCTTCCGCTTGATACCACTGGGGCAGGTCCCGCAGAGCATCCACGCCGATGATCCAGTACCACTGGGTATTGGGTTGCTCCTGGATGAGGGTGCGCAGCGTCTCGATGGTGTAGGAGCGCCCCGGACGGCGGATCTCCAGCTCTGAGCAGGCGAAGCGCTCGTGGTCGGCAATGGCCAGCTTGACCATCGCCAAGCGGTCGGCTTTGCTGGCACCAGGGGCCAGAGGCTTGTGGGGGGGATCCCCTGCCGGCATCCACAGCACCTGATCCAGGTCAAACTGCCAAAGGGCTTGTTCTGCCATGATCAAATGGCCGTGGTGTACAGGGTTGAAGGTTCCACCCAGAATGGCAATGCGGCGGTGCTTCATGGCTGCTGGCTCAGGTAGGTGATGGCATCCCGCAGCCAGTCTTCCGTTGGGCGGGGGTGAGTGGGCAGAGCTTGCAAGGCAGCCTGAATTTCCTGAGTGCTGTAGCCCAGGGCCAGTAAGGCCATTTCCACCTCTTCCCGGATAGGCATGGGCGGCCCCCCGGCCAAGGGTTGATCCGCAACCCCCATCCCCTGTCGCCAGTGGGCCAGCTTGGTTTTCAGCTCCAGGGCCAGCCGCTGGGCCGTTTTATGACCTACCCCCGGCGTGAGGGAGAGCAGGCGCACATTTTCGGTCACCACCGCCTGCACCAGCTCCGGCAGGCTGAAGGTATTCAGCAGGGCCAAGCCCAAAGCCGGCCCCACCCCTGAGACTTTGATGAGTTCCACAAACAAATCGCGCTCGGCTGGCGAGCCAAACCCGTACAACACCAGCTCAGTCTCTCGCACCACCAAATGGGTGAACACCCGGACGGGCTCCCCCACTGCAGGCAGTTGCTTGAGAAAACGTCCTGGGGCCTTGACGCGATAGCCGATCCCCTGCACCTCAACAGTGAGGCTACTGCGCTCTCCCCATTCGATGGCCACAAGGTGGCCGCTTAAAAACGCGATCATGCTGCGAGTTTAATCTGGGTTTGGGATGCTCTGCTCGACTGGAGCTCCAAAGTCGGCCAAGCAATCTAAAGTCCTTGCCAAAGGCTGCTTCCCTACAAGGCTATTTCACAGACCATTTCTCTACCTGTAGACTGTTCCCCATCCAGCTCTGTATTCTCCCTCATCCATGCCGATTCGCCCTTTTCCCATCGGCCAATGGCTTTGGATCCTGTTCTCGCTGGGGGTGCTGCTCTTTCTCCATCTTCCTCTGCTGGTGATCGTCCTTTACGCCTTTAGCCCCGATGAGGCGACTTTGCGCTTCCCTTTGCCGGGGCTGACCTGGCATTGGTTTGCCGTGGCCTGGGGGCGGGCAGATATTTGGCGGGCCTTGTTTTTGTCTTTGCGGGTGGCTGTGCTGGCTACCGGAGTGGCGGTGGTGCTGGGATCCCTGGCGGCAGCAGCAGTCTATCGCAGCCGATTTTTTGGCCGCGAGACGATCTCGTTTTTGGTGTTGCTGCCCATCGCCTTGCCGGGCATTGTCTCCGGGATCGCCTTGCGCTCGGCGATCCATTTGCTGCATATCCCTGTCAGCTTTTGGACAATTGTTATCGGCCATGCCACCTTTTGTCTGGTGGTGGTGTACAACAACGTGCTGGCCCGGTTTCGCCGCATGGGACGCTCTCAGCTAGAAGCTTCTGCCGACTTGGGGGCCAATCCTCTGCAAACCTTTCGGTACATCCTTCTGCCCGAACTGGCCTCGGCCCTATTGGCGGGATCCCTGCTGGCGTTTGCCCTGTCTTTCGATGAAATCATCGTCACCACCTTCACCGCCGGCCAGCAGCAAACCCTGCCGATCTGGGTGTTTAGCCAGCTCACCAAGCCTCGGCAGCGCCCGGTGATCAGCGTGGTGGCCCTGGGGGTGATCGGCCTGACGGTGCTCCCCATTTGGCTGATCCATCACTTGACCCAAGAGAAAACCACGACTCGCTGATGGCTCTTTCCAGCCTCATGCAAGGTTTGCACTTGGAGGGATCCCTAAGTATTGGCCGGAGTCGCTGTAACAGCAAAGAAACGCTGGCCCTGGTTGATCGCGGATCCCTTGTGAGAAAATGTAACAAGCATTTCATTTCTGAAATTGAGGTATCTATGGCTGTCACTCGTGCCGGACGCGCCCCTCTAGTGCGGGGCAGCAGCGAGGGAAATCCTGCCAAGTTCATGGAAATGGCCAGCTCTTTGCTCAGCACCCGCACCCGCCAAGGCAGCGGCAAAAAGGTTCAGGATCGCTCTTCCTACGGCAAGGCGGGCAATCCGCAAGAGTTTATGCAGATGGCCAGTGAATTGCGCCGCTCCCTGGAGCAGCAGGGTCGGTAGCCAATCCTGTCCACCCCCAGGGGATCCCCGTCCAGTTGCCTAAGCTGGACGGTTTTCTTGCTGCTCCTCTCAAGCCAGAGGCGGCCAATCGCTTCTGAGGCCACTCACCGGTGTTGGATCCCGTTACAGGCCCAACTTCGAGTCCAGAGCTCCGCCCTTGAGCTTCTGTGCAATGAGCCGGCAGAAGAGCAGCATGTCAGGATGGGAAAAGTGCTCATCGGGGCGCTCTTGCCGGTGGACGTGATTGAGGCCAAGACGACATGAAAAACAAAGGCTTTTGGCTGGCCGGGATCCTGGGGGTAATCTTGGATCAGGCGACCAAGCACTGGGCAGTGGAACGGCTGCTGCCGGGGCCAGAGATTGAGCTGTGGCCAGGGGTGTTTCACCTCACCTACGTGGAGAATACCGGCGCTGCTTGGAGCCTGTTTGAAGATTCGGCAGAGCTCTTGAAGTGGATCTCGCTGGGGGTGGCGCTGGCGTTGGCGCTGCTGGCCATTCGCGGCGGGATCCTGGGCCGATGGGAACAGGCCGGCTATGGCTTGGTGTGGGCAGGAGCCGTGGGGAACGGCATCGACCGCTTCGTCAACGGCTATGTCGTGGACTTTTTCAATTGGGTCTGGATTCGCTTTCCGGTATTCAACGTGGCGGATGTGGCCATCAACCTTGGGGTGGCCTGTCTGCTGATCGGTTTGCTACAGGACAACTCGAAGAAAACGGGATCGACTTCCGCCTTGCCCTGCCTGGAGAAAAAGCCCAGTCGCGACAGCACCCACTTTAAGGATTGACGAGCCGATGAACAGCCTTCAGGGATCCCTCGGGATGCTCATGTCCTTGGCAAGGGGGATCCCCGGTCAGCTGCAAGGACTCCGTCCGCCTATTGCAAACGGCTGGCTTGCTGAGCCACCTGGCAGAAGCGCTCGACATCTGCGGGCAAAGTGTTAAAAGCCGTCACCAGGCGGATTAAGTGGTGACCTTCCCCCAGCCAGCGGTAAAACCGAAACCCCGCCTGCTCCAGGGCCTGGAGAACCGGCTCCGGCAGCTCGATAAAAACCTCATTGGCCTCGGTGGGATATACCAACCTGGCTCCCGGCAGGGATCCCAGTCCCTGCGCCAACCGTTGGGCCATTGCGTTGGCATGGCGGGCATTGCGCAGCCACACCCCATCCTGGAGATAAGCCTGCAATTGGGCAGACAAAAAGCGCATCTTCGAAACCAGATGGCCACTGCGCTTGCGACGAAACTCAAAATCGCCCACCTGATCTGGATGAAAAAACACCACCGCTTCCGCAGCCCAGGCCCCATTTTTGGTGGCCCCAAAGGACAGCACATCCACCCCCGCTTTCCAGGTCATCTCGGCAGGGGTGCAACCCAAACTAACCAGGGCATTGGCAAAGCGGGCCCCATCCATATGCACCTTGAGGCCAAAGTGATGGGCCAAATCCGCCAAGGATCTGAGCTGCTCCAAGGAGTAGAGGGTGCCGGCCTCGGTGGCTTGGGTCAGGCTGAGGCAGGCAGGTTGTACGTGATGAACCACCCCAAACCCCGCCCGCTCCAGGGCCGTTTTTAAGTTGCCCCAGTCGATACGGCCTTGCTCTCCGGGGATCCCCACCAACTTGGCCCCACCTGTAAACAGCTCTGGCGCTCCACATTCGTCCAGATTGATGTGGGCCTCGGGATGGCAATAAATCGCCCCGTAGGGCGGGGTGAGCACCGAAAGGGCCAGGGCATTGGCAGCAGATCCTGTTGCCACCGGAAACACCGCCACTTCATGCTCGAAGATCTCGGCAAACAGCCTTTGCACCTGCGCTGTGCATTCGTCCCCTCCATAGGGCATGGCGGATCCCTTGAGGGCCAACAGGGCTTCCATCACCTCAGGACAGGCGCCTGTGACATTGTCGCTGCAGAAGTTCATGGCCTGGACAACTGGGGGATCTCGCCGAGGAAAGGTTAGGGCCAGTTTATTTCGCGCCAACCCAACCGGGATCCTCCAAAGTATCCCAGGCTTGACCTGCCTCTCCCTCAACCGTTTGCAATAGCGGGACAGAGTCCTTTTGGGGATGGGAAGGCGGCTCAGGCTGGTCGCGATAGCGGGACGGAGTCCTTTCGCAATAGCGGGATGGGGTCTTTGCACTCCACCACAACCCCAAAGCGGGCCCCAACCCCAACAACAGGCCCAGCCCCGCCGGCGCAACAATGCCGGAGCCCAGGCTCATCAACAGGGCAAAAGCAAAATTAGCTACATAGAGCACCAGCGGCCCCACCAACTGGCGGCGGTCAAGGATGGGTTGATCCTCGCCCCACAGCAGATTGGCCACCGTCATGAAGGCAGCCCCGGTCAGCATCCAACCACCGAAGTTTTGCAACGGCATGCCGAAGAAGGGCCCCGGCTGAAACCACGTCCAGAAGGGAATCAAGCCGCGGGTCATGGCCGGATCCAGCACGAAGTCCCAGGCGGTGAGCAGCAGGGCCCCCAACATGATGGCCTCGAAGTGGATCAACCAGTGGCGCTGGGTTTGCAGAGCCACACGCGCCAACAAGTAGGATGACAACCCCACATAAAACCAAGACAGAGGGATGGTAAAAGGCACCAAACCGGCAATCTTGTAGCCCAGCCCACTCAGGTAGCCGTAGTTGCCAAAAGGGATCCCGGTGCTGGTGCCCAACAGCTCACTGCCCAAGGAAATGCCCACCGCCGGGATCAAAAACATCAACAGGCGCCGCATCCCCAACAGCCGGGATCCCATCAGAGCTGCCGCCAGCGCACCGAACACCATGTAGGCCACGCCGCCATTGCCCATGCTCAAGGAGAAAGCTTGAATGCCAATGGGGGGCAAACTGGCCACCCACTCAGGATGGGGTACAACCCAGAGCAACCCTGCCAACCCGAAGAACAAAGACAGAATGTGTAAACCCAGAGCCAAAGCTTCCAGCCGCCGCCAAATCGAGCCGGATAGGGGCAGAACGCTTTGCCCATGGAAAGGCAGGCCGACGAGAACACCAGAGGACGAGAACCAACGCATGAGAAACTCCCGAAGAGTGGTTAAGCGAAGCCGCTCTGTCTCCTTGCAACCCATACGGCGGCTGAGGGAAAAAGCGGATGGCCCCAAGAGAGAGCCCGAAGCCAAGAATGAACCCGCTTGTTTGCAGGCCGGCCTACTTGGGATGGCCCTCTGGGCAGGGATGTCACCACCGCTAACGGTGACACTGCTGATATTTTGCTGTCTATTGTATCAATTCGTAAACATATCGCCCGTTTTTCCTCAGGTCTCCTCCCCGTCTTCGCCGCAGGGATCCCGGGTGGGGGTGTACGCCCAGTTGGCTCGTGCTGTGGAGCGCCAGGACTGGCTTCAGGCCCTGCAGCTGGTGGATCTGTTGCAGCAGCACACGGAAGATCCCGCCCAGCGTCAGGATCTGGAAGACTATCGGCTGGAGCTGGAAAAATATCGTTCTGCTTATGGGGATCCGCCGCCGCCCCAGTGGCCGTTTTTGCACAAGCCCTTTGTTGGGGAATTTCCCGTCACCAATCTCTTCGACCATGATCTGCCTTTGGGGGAGAGGGATGGCAACGGACGGTTTGTGAGTGGGCAAGGCCAGGTTTGGATCCCCGACCCGCTGCACCCGTGTGGCAAAAGCGATGGCCATGCCGGTTATGACTGGGAGATGCCGGTGGGAACCCCGATTTTGGCTGCTGCCGCAGGACGGGTCACCTTGGCCCGCGAGGAGCCGGAGTTTTTTTGCCCCAGCTTGGGCCGGCTGGTCAGGGGGTTGCGGGTGCGCCTTCTGCACGAGCCAGAATTCTCCGATGGGGAGAGAGCAGACAGAAGAACCCTTCCCCGCTGGGAAACCCTCTACGCCCACCTCAGCCAAGTTGGGGTGCAGGAGGGGCAAGTGGTGGCCCCAGGAGAAATCATCGGCCTATCGGGAGATAGCGGCTGTGCCAGCGGGCCCCATCTTCATTTCGAGGTACGTCGCTTCGACAACACCAACTCGGGCCAACCGGCTGCCGTCGATCCCTATGGGTGGTTTGGGTCTGGCCTGGATCCCTGGAGCATTCATCCCCTTGGGGCCGAAAGCCTGTTCCTTTGGCAGGTGGGACAAGCCCCCAGTTTGGGAGCTTGCTGGCAAGGGCAGCGATAGCCGAGACGGACATCCGCTCCGCGCGAGACCTCGCTGACAAAGATGGATATTGACAGGCAGATTCACAACAGTCACAACAGATGATGGACTTATAGATCTCGACGGACAAAGCCATCCCCCTCCCATTGGTAGAGGGTAGCCCTCAAGTCACGGCTGGCACCGAGCGGGCTTGAGATGACCAGGATCCCTTGCGGGCTGACCCGCAGGCTGGCATTGCTCAGATCCGTCACGCTCAGCAGCGGCACAAGTCCCTCAGGCCGGTGTTCCAAGACCAAGACAGAGCGCAGCAGGCTGATGCCCCCTCGCTCGGTAAGGAGCACCAACTTGGGCTGTGGGCTGGAGGTGATGTCCGTGCGCAGGTGAGCCTCCACCAACCGCCCTGGGATCGGCTCAGCCGTGTGGAGCAGACGAAAGCTATACCCCCCCTGATGCTCGAAGCTGAGAACGCGCACCACCGGCTCTACGGTGGGCTGCCGCTGAATCTGAAACACAGCCACCACATCCTGGCGAGATGGAGAGGTTAGGCTGGCCGGGAACAGGCGCAGGTTTTCACCGCGATTGCCGCGAATAAAATCCCACCAAATGGATTGATTGAATAAAGCCACAACCCCACCTCGAGCAGCGCCGCCCTCAGAAGGAACCGGCAGCAGCGGAAGCACGGGCTGGGGATAGGCAGGAACAGCAGCAACCGGTAGAGTGGCAGCCAAGGCCGCTCCCCAGGCTATTCGACCACAGGAACACAACAGCTTCCGCATATTTCCTCACTCCTCGCCCCTAAAATTCTAAGAGACAGCAAGGCTCCTCCAGTAAACCAAGGGATCCCTTTGTGTTGAACTCAACGTGGAGCTCACCTTAGATCTCCCCTAGATGGCCATAGACGGTTCCAGTGGACTACCGAATTCTCGCAAAAGGCCCCAAGATTCGCCTGTAACCGCCAAAGTCGGCTTGGAACGACGCCCCGCCAATTGGAAAGGGATCCCCCAGGAGCAAGGGGCAGCCCCCCCGACGGAGGGCTCTATTTTTCGGCAGCCAAAAACAATTGGGCCCGCCAAAAGCAGGCAATGGACTTGCTGTCCAAATCCATTCCCAAACGGGCCATTTCTGTAAGCTCAGAAGCAGAAAACTCCACTACGGTAATATCTTCATCCTCATCCTTATCGGGAGGGGAATCCAGCACTTCCAGCTCCCGCGCCAGATAGGCGTACATGATCTCGCTGGAATAGCCGGGGCACAAATAAAATTGGCCAAGGGGATCCCAGCGATGGGCACGCAGGCCCGTTTCTTCTTCCAGCTCGCGGCGAATGGTGTCATCGGGATGCTCCCCTGGCTCGACTGTGCCTGCCGGAAATTCATAAAGGTAGGAGGCAACCGCAAAGCGATATTGACGAATGCAGACGAACTTGCCTGCTGCAGTTACAGGCACGGCCACCACCCCCCCGGGATGGATGAGGTACTCCCGCTCCCCCTCTTTGCCGTTGGGAAAACGCAAACGCTGGCTGACGAAGGTGTATTTATGGCCTTGATAGCGCAGGCGCTCACGAATCACCTGAGATGGGTTTTGCATGGCAAGAGTTCCCGAGAGTAGAGCCGCTCTCAGCTTAATGGTTTTCGGCGCTGTTGCAACCGGGCAATCCAGAGGGATCCACACGCCCTTGGGATCCCGTGTCTGGGGTAGAGTCAGGAAAAGCACAAAAGTTGCAGGCCATGATTTACCCTCCCTTGAAGGAGTTTCTTGCCCTCACCAAGCAGGGCAACTTTATCCCGGTGTACCAGGAATGGGTGGCGGATTTGGAAACGCCGGTTTCTGCCTGGTATCGGGTCTGTGCCGGCCAGCCCTACAACTTTCTCCTGGAGTCGGTGGAGGGGGGGGAACAGGTGGCCCGCTACAGCTTCTTGGGCTGCGATCCCCTGTGGGTTTTGGAAATACGCGGGGATCAGGCGCTACAGCGATACCGCGATGGCCGACAGGAGCACCACCAAGGGGATCCCTTTGCCATCTTGGCCCGCTGCTTGCAGCCCTATGAGCCGGTGCATTTGCCGGAATTGCCCAGCAGCATCGGCGGCCTATTTGGCTACTGGGGCTACGAGCTGATTCGCTGGATTGAGCCCAAGGTGCCCATCCACCCCCTGCAGCCGGGGGATCCCCCTGATGCCGTTTTGATGCAGGTGGACAGCATCCTGCTCTTTGACCAGGTAAAGCGCAAGATTTGGGTGGTGGCCTTCGCCGATACCCGTCACCACGCTCCTGAGGAAGCCTATGCCCAAGCCTGCCGGCGGGTGGAAAAGCTGATGCAGCAGCTCAGCGCTCCTCTTTCCCTGGCCCATCTGCACCTCAACTGGAAGCCCCACCTGTCGGAAAGGACTCCGTCCCGCTGGCGCGAACAAATCCCCCCCAGCACCCTGAGCCGCCCGGCCTACTGCCAAGCGGTGGAACGGGCTAAGGACTACATCCGCGCCGGAGATATCTTCCAGGTAGTGCTCTCGCAGCGGTTTACCATCTCCTTTGCGGGGGATCCCTTTTGCCTCTACCGCTCGTTGCGGCTGATTAACCCTTCCCCTTATATGGCGTTTTTGCAGTTTGGGGATCTCTGCCTCATCGGCTCCAGCCCAGAGGTGATGGTCAAACTCAGCCGGGTGGGAGAAGACCGCATCGCCACCGTGCGCCCCATTGCCGGCACCCGCCCCCGCGGCACCACCCCTCAGGAAGACCGGCAGTTAGAGCAAGAGCTGTTGGCAGATCCCAAAGAACGGGCCGAACATGTGATGTTGGTGGATCTGGCCCGCAACGACCTGGGACGGGTCTGCCAACTGGGATCTGTGCAGGTGGACGACCTGATGCAGATCGAGCGCTACAGCCATGTGATGCACATCGTCAGCAACGTGGTGGGGCGGCTGGATCCCCAGTACAGCGCCTGGGATCTGCTGCGGGCCACCTTCCCTGCCGGCACTGTTACCGGCGCCCCCAAAATCCGCGCCATGCAGATTATTCATGAGCTGGAAGGATGCCGCCGTGGGCCCTATGCCGGCGCCTATGGCTACTACGACTTTTCCGGCCAACTGAACACCGCCATCACCATCCGCACTCTGCTGGTTCATCAGGGCCAGGTGAGCTTGCAGGCCGGGGCAGGTATTGTAGCCGACTCGGATCCGGAGCGGGAATATCAAGAATGTCTGAACAAAGCGCGGGGCATGTTAATGGCTGTGGCCAGTTTGCAGGAGACCTAGCCGATGTTGGCCCAGTTGCGCTTCAGCCCTGCGGTTCGCGTCAGCGGGACGGAGTCCTTACAGGAGCTCCAGCAGCCGGATCCAGAGACCGTAGAGCAGGCTTTTGAACTGTTTTCCACAGAGGGCTATCTGGTGTTGCCGGAGATCTTTCCCCCCGAGCTCATCGACAAGTTGCACAGCAGCTTTCTGGCCACCTACAGCCACTACTGCACCCACGAAAACCACGCCGATGCCCTGTTAGTGGGCAATAGACGGGTGATGGTAACGGTTCGCCTGGAGGGCCCCTTCAACGATCCCCTCATCTATGCCCATCCTCTGATCTTGCCCATCCTGAAGCGGATTTTGGGGCCGGAGTTGATCTTGAGCGGGCTGGGGGCGGTGGTCTCTCTGCCGGGATCCGCCGATCAACAAGTTCACCGGGATCTGTCTCATCTGTTTGGCGACGAGGCCTTGGATGCGATCATTCCTTGCTATGCCGTAAACTACCCGACTCCGACCGCTAAGCGGTACGGAGCGGGCT
>NZ_JANSIM010000272.1:0-4257 GCF_047502655.1 Synechococcus sp. R5-12
TAGGGTCAGTGCCGGGATACAGATACCCCCACATGGTGTATGATGGGAGCAGTTGCACAAAACGGCTTTTGCCGGAATCTGGTGCGACTACGCGGTGGGACATCCCGTGTCTGCTCGCTGAGGGTTCTTGCGAAAGCTCCCCGATGAAGCGAGAAGCCCACCCTGTACCCGTAGGGTCAGCGATGGGAGTATGTCACCTAGACCCTTTGCGGACGGAACGAGTTTTTTGTTAAGAGGCCGCCGGCAGAGGCAGCTTGACCTGAGACAAGGGGATCCTGCTCTCAGGTTTTTTGATTTTGAATGGGAAAGGATCCCTTGTTCTCTTTGTGGGGCTGTCTTCCGATGAAAGCTGCTGGGATAGATTTCGCGGAAACGGATCACTTTGAGGCGCCGCCTCTGACCACCAAGTTGCCCCTGCTGCTGGCCCCGGCGGGGGATTGGGAGTGTGCCAAGGCGGCAGTGGAAAACGGGGCCGATGCCATCTATTTTGGGCTGGAGCGCTTCAACGCCCGGATGCGCGCCCGCAACTTTACGGAAGCGGATTTGCCGGAACTGATGGCCTGGCTGCACCGGCGGGGGGTACGGGGCTATGTTACTTTGAATACTCTGGTTTTTCCAAGGGAGCTGACGGAAGCCGAGGGATACATCCGCTCGATGATTGCGGCGGGGGTGGATGCGGTGATTGTGCAGGATATTGGCATCGCCCGCCTGATCCGGCATCTTTCCCCCGATTTCCCCATCCATGCTTCCACGCAAATGACCATCACCAGTGGAGTGGGAGCGGAGTTTGCCGCTGAGCTGGGCTGTGAGGTGGTGGTGCTGGCGCGGGAATGTTCCCTGCGGGAAATCGCCCAGATCCAGGCCTATCTGCAAGAGAAGGGATCCTCCCTATCTCTGGAGGTCTTTGTGCATGGGGCGTTGTGCGTGGCCTACTCGGGGCAATGTCTGACCAGCGAGGCGCTGGGGGGGCGTTCGGCCAACCGAGGCGAATGTGCTCAAGCCTGCCGCATGCCCTATGAGCTGGTGGTAGACGGGATCCGCCGCGACTTGGGGGAGAAGCGGTATCTGCTCAGCCCTCAAGATTTGGCCGGGCTGGAGGTGCTGCCGGAGCTGGTGAAGCTGGGGATCCGCTGTCTGAAAATTGAGGGCCGGCTGAAATCCCCAGAATATGTAGCCAATGTAACGCGGGTGTATCGGCAGGCGTTGGATGCGCTGGGAGCGGGGCAGCCGTGGCAGCCTTCGCAGCAGGAACGCTACGAGCTGGAGATGAGCTTTTCTCGCGGGCTTTATACGGGCTGGCTGCGGGGCATCAACAACCAGGAGCTGGTGCACGCGCGGTTTGGCAAGAAACGGGGGGTTTACCTGGGGCAAGTGGTGGGGATCCAACAGGATCAGGTGGGGATCCGGCTGGAGGCACCCCTCAAAGCTGGGGACGGCGTGGTGTTTGACCAGGGGCAGCCGGAGTTGCCGGAGCAGGGGGGGCGAGTTTACCGGGTGCAAGAGAAGCAGGGGCTGGCCTGGCTCAGCTTCGGAGAGGGGGTCATTGATCTCAAACGTCTGCGGGTGGGGGATCGCCTCTGGAAGACCAGCGACCCGGAACTGGAAAAGCGCCTGCGCCAAAGCTACGCCGGGGATCACCCCCGCTTTCAGCGGCCTGTCCACATGGAGGTTCACGGCCAAGTGGGATCCCCGCTGACGCTGATCCTGCGGGATGAGCAAGGCCATACGGTGCAGGTGGATTCGCCGCTGCCCCTGGAAGCTGCCCACCGCCAACCCCTCACTACCGAAAAACTGCGACAGCAACTGGGCCGTTTGGGCTCCACTCCCTTCAAGTTGGGATCCCTGCACAATGCCTTGCAGGGGGAGGTAATGCTGCCGGTGAGCCTGCTCAACCAGATGCGCCGACAAGCGGTGGAACGCCTACAAGCTCTGCGAGCTCAGCCCCCGCGCTGGCAACTCAATCCCGAAGCTCGCTGGCAAGATCTGGTGCCTTCTCAGGAGGAGCCCGAAAGGGGATCCCCGCAGTTGGTGGTGTTGGTGCGGGATCCGGCGCAACTGCCGGCGGCGATAGCCAGCGGTATTAGGCAGATCTATCTGGAGTTTGAGGATCCCCGCCGCTATCGGGAGGTGATCCGCACAACCAAAGCCATCCATCCTGAGGTGGAGCTGTGGGCTGCCCCGCCCCGCATCACCAAGCCGGGAGAAACCTGGATCCTAAAGCAAGTGTTGGCCGCTGGGGCCGATGGCTACTTGGTGAGAAATTACGATCATCTCCGTTTCTTTGCCGGGCAGCGCTGCATTGGGGATTTTTCCTTGAATGTGGCCAATCCCATCACGGCCCACTATCTCAAAACCCGTTACAACCTGGAGCGCCTGACGGCTTCCTATGACCTCAACCATGAGCAACTGGGATCCCTGCTGCAAGCCGGCCCCGCCCATAGGTATGAGGTTACCCTTCATCAACATATGCCCCTGTTCCACATGGAGCACTGCGTCTTTTGCGCCTTTTTATCCAGCGGAACGGATTACACCAATTGTGGTCGCCCATGTGAAAAACACGAGGTGAAGCTGAGGGACAGGGCCAATGTCGAGCACATTTTGAAGGCCGATGCCGGCTGTCGGAATACCCTCTACAACGGCAAGGCCCAAACGGGGGCAGAGTATGTGCCGAAATTATTGGCCTTGGGCCTGCGCTATCTGCGCATCGAATTTTTGCATGAATCCCCCGCCGAGATCCAACAAACCCTGCACCGCTATCAGCAACTCCTACAAGGTCAACTCAGCGGATCCCAACTGTGGCAGGAGCTGAAGCTACACAGCCAATTGGGGGTTACGCGCGGGTCTTTGGAGAGTTAACGGCTGCGCTGTCTTTCTCTAGGGCGCCGGCTCTGCAGCTGTGCTCCGACCGGAGCAATGCGAAAAACATTCCGGCAAAGTTGGCGTAAAATTTCCTCAGGGTATTGTTATTCCCAGGTGCTTCCCCAACCTCTTCTCAGCTTTTTCTCTATCCTCTGGTTGCCGTGAAACACACCCTCAGCGCCCTCGTGCAGGATCAGCCTGGCGTTTTAACCCGCATTGCGGGGATGTTTGCCCGTCGCGGCTTTAACATCGACAGCCTCACCGTTGGCCCCACCGAACGACCGGGGATCTCTCGCATCACCATGGTGGTGCAGGGAGATGAACACGATGTGGAGCAGATGACGAAGCAGCTCTACAAGCTCATCGACGTGCTGAAAGTTACCGATATCACCCATGTTCCCTGCGTGGAACGGGAGCTGATGCTGGTCAAGGTCAATGCCAGCCCCGATACCCGCTCCGCCATTATGGATGTGGCCCAAATGTTTCGCGCCCGGATTGTGGATGTGGCGGAGGAGTCTTTGACTCTCGAGGTAACCGGGGATCCCGGCAAAATGGTGGCCATCATCAAGATGTTGACCAGCTTTGGCATCCGTGAGATCGCCCGTACCGGCCTGGTGGCTCTCACCCGCGAGTCCGGCGTGAATACGGAATACCTGAAGCAACACCCCACCTTAGTTACCGTCTGATGGCCTCAGGGGAAGCGATGCCAAAACTGGGGTGGAGTTGTAGGGGATCGGTTGTGCGCGGCGCACTCAGCCTTGTGGCTATTGTGCTGGTGGGGCTGCTGGTCGGCTGTGGCCCCAGGCCGCCAAAACCGATTGTGCAGCAGGCCCTCGCCTATCAGATCGCTCATGTGTCCGGGCCGGTGGGATCCTTGGTGGGCAGTGACCAGCTAGCAGCCCGCCTGCAATTGCAGGATGTGAAAATCCGCCAAGATCGCCGTGAACCTTTGCTGTTAGTCTCAGGAGAAACCCTGGAAGGCCATCACCTCAGCGGTACCTACACCCTAATCGTGCATCCGCCGGGATCCCGCCGCCCCTATCGCCGCAAAGGGGATCCCTTCCAGCTCACCCTGGCCCACCAAAAGGCACAAACTGTTGCTACACAACGCTCGCCCGACCGCGTCAAAACCGTGCCCGAACGGTGGCTGCTGGCCTACAGCTCACCGGATTCCAAGACTTGGGAGGTCATCGACTTTCTGCCTCAGCCCGCACCGGCACCGGAGTTGCCTCCTGCCGGGCCAGAACCTACACTGCCGGCAACTGCACCTGCTGCCGCCGACGTTGGCAGGACGGAGTCCGATGGAGCTCCCAGCCCTACCAATACTTCTACTCCCACCTGAAGTAGAGCATGACTCTAGGTCGTGTTGATCTTATGTTAGGATAGAGAGAATAATTT
>NZ_JANSIM010000003.1:0-19702 GCF_047502655.1 Synechococcus sp. R5-12
TTCAGTATAGTTGAGCTTATTATTGACTAGAGTCATGCTCTTGCTCCGGCAGAGTGTCAGTTCCTGCTGATGCGACCAGCCCTCTAAACCTCAGTCGGGATCCCTGGGATCTCGCTGCTGTGAGTGCTGCGCAAGACGGGAAGCGTCATCATCTGTCCCAGGCGTGAAACGGTGAGCTCCGCCGCCGGAATGGGCTCCGAGACCTGTCCGCCGCTGAACACCATCACTCGGTCGCTGTACTGCAGGATCTCGTCCAAATCCGCCGAGGCAAAAAGAATAGCCGTACCCGCTTGGGTGCGTTCCAGCAATTGCCCCCAGACCCACAGCGCCGACTCAATGTCCAACCCTCGCGTTGGGTGCTCCATCAGCAACAGGGTCAGGGGTGTGGGCAAGAGAGCCAACTGGCTGCGCTGCTGGTTGCCCCCCGAGAGTTGCTCCACCCGGCTGTAGGGGTGACCCCGAATGCTGAAGTGTTCGATGGCCGCTTGGGTCTGCTGACGGGCCAGAGCCCAGTTGATCCAGGGATCCTGCTGCTGGAGGGCAAAATGCTCCTGCAAGGTTAAGCCGGGGATCAGCCCTTCCCGCAGCCGATCCGCCGGAGAAAACCCCACCCCACAGCGCAGGTAGTCGCCGTAAGGACGGCCTGTCATCTCCTGCCCCCTCAACAAGATCTGGCCCCGCCTGGGCGGCAACAACCCTGCACAGGTGAGCAGGAAAGAGCGTTGCCCACTGCCCTCCAAACCAGCCAACCCAATCACTTCCCCCGGCTGCACCGCCAGATCTGGCAAAGCCAAGGCAAACGGCTCATGCCGCACCACCAGGGAGCGCAACTCCAACAGGGGATCCGCTCTCCTTTGCGGAGAATGGGGCCGAGCTGGGGGTGTCAACTCCCGCCCGAACATCCAATCGATCAACTGCTGTTCCAACAGGGCAATGTCTTCACCCCTAACAGGCAGCTCCCCTACCACCTCCCCCTGCCGCATCACCGTCACCCGATCGCAAAGGCACTCCACATCGGCCAGCTTGTGGGAGACGAAGATCACCGATTTGCCCTGCTCCGCCAACCTTCTCAGAGCCGCGAACAGAAGATCTTTTTGCGCTGCAGAAATGCCCGTCGTTGGCTCATCCAAAATCAAGGTGTTGATCCCCAGGGAAAGCAACCGCAGCATTTCCAGTTGTTGCCGTTCCCCCACCGTCAAACTGCCGATGGCTCCATCGGGGTTGAGATTAAAACCAAACTCTTCACAGGCTTTCTCGAGACGTCTTCGGCTTTCCCGCAGCCCCAAGCCCAAGCGCCCTCGTTGCCCGGCAATAAAGTTTTCCAGCACCGTCAGAGAAGGAAAATCCAAGGGATCCTGGTGCAACATGCCAATGCCCAGGCGAATGGCTGCTGCAGGGCTGTCGATGCGAACCGGTTGCCCATCGATCCAAATCTCCCCCTGATCGCAGCGCAGAAAGCCGCTCAGGATCTTAACTAAGGTACTTTTGCCGGCCCCATTCTCCCCAAGCAGGCCGTGGATTGTGCCCGCCTCCACCCGCAAGGACACATCGCGGTTCGCCTGTACCGCCCCAAAACGCTTGTGGATGTGCAGCAGCTCGACCTTCATTCTGCTCATAGTAACCTGCCTCCCCAGAAAATCCCCAAGAATACAGTTGCTGAGGTTGCAAGTGCTGGTGCTACGATAGCGACAGCTCGCCGTTAGGCGTTGGCTGCGGACGAGTTCAGCATCGATCTGTGGTTCGCCCTGCCCCTCTTCTCCGCCCTTCCCCCCTGCCACCCATCTCGGATAGCAACCGCCTCAAAATCTTCTCAGGCAGCGCTAACCCGGCTCTGGCTCAAGAGGTGGCGCGTTACTTGGGCATGGATCTGGGCCCGATGTTGCGCAAGCGCTTTGCCGATGGCGAGCTGTACATCCAAATCCAAGAGTCGATCCGGGGTGCTGATGTCTACTTGGTGCAGCCCACCTGCCGCCCCGTCAACGACCACCTAATGGAACTGCTGGTCATTATTGACGCCTGTCGCCGCGCCTCTGCCCGGCAGATCACCGCTGTCTTGCCTTACTACGGCTACGCTCGTGCCGACCGCAAAACGGCAGGACGAGAAGCGATCACCGCCAAGCTGGTGGCCAACATGATCACCCAGGCAGGGGCCCATCGCGTGCTGGCTATGGATCTGCACTCGGCCCAGATTCAAGGCTACTTCGACATTCCCCTCGACCACGTCTACGCCCAGCCGGTATTACAGGCTTACCTCAAGGAAAAGGGCTTGCTCGACGAAGACATTGTGGTCGTCTCTCCCGATGTGGGGGGTGTGGCTCGTGCCCGTGCCTTTGCCAAAAAACTCAAGGAAGCCCCTCTGGCAATCATTGACAAGCGCCGCCAAGCCCACAACGATGTGGAAGTCATGAATCTGATTGGGGATGTGCGGGGGAAAACTGCCATCCTTGTGGATGACATGATCGATACGGCAGGCACCATCTCGGAAGGGGCAAAATTGCTGCGCAAGCTGGGAGCCAAAGCGGTTTATGCCTGCGCCATTCACCCTGTTTTTTCTGAGCCGGCCATTCAACGCCTGCGGGGTGGTCTATTTGAAGAGGTGATCGTCACCAACACTATCCCTATCCCTCCAGAGCAGCACTTTCCCGAGTTAACCGTTCTCTCGGTAGCCAATGTGCTGGGGGAAGCGATCTGGCGCATCCATGAAGATAGCTCCGTCAGCAGCATGTTTCACTAAAGTAAAGTAAGTTTCAAAGTAAGTTTCTCCAGAGTATCGCTAGAGTAGAGTGGGTGCAGAATGGGTGCGCCTGCTCCTTTTCCCTGTGGAGATCAGCCCAACCAGGCACCCCCGATCTGTCGTGATGGACTGGGTTGAGCCAGCTCCTCGGCCAGGTTTTCCCATGTCACCTCCCATTTCTCGCTCGCCAAGATCCGTTGTGCACGGTTTTGCTTTCCCGCGGACTGCTCCCAGGGAAGGGCAGTCCCTTCAAACCGAACTGGGTACAGCGCTGTACCCGCTGTTGCAATTACTGGGTCAACTGTTGAAAGTACCTTTGGTCTATCTAGAACTGGCCCAGCCGGGATCGGATCCCCACTCGTCTTCAAAAGGGATCCTCTACCGGGATCCGCAAGGGATCCCAGCCGGCGAACCCTTCAACCTCAATGCCAGTCCTGGGGCTGAGCAATGGCCTTTTCATGAATCCTTCCTCTTGCAGACTGAGCAGGGGATCCGGTTGGCCGATCTGCACCTGCTTGACTGCCATCCTCGCCAACTGAGTTCCTTTGAACGGGAACAGATTGACCTCGTTGCCCTCAGCCTGAAGCAAATCCTTCTCCAAGCCCAGGAGCATCGGCAAACCCTCGAGCAGCTCCAATCCCAACTGCAGGACAGCCGCAGCACTGCTGCCCGCTACCAGCAGATCTTCGAGAACGCTGTCGAAGGCATTTTTCAAACCACCCTAGAGGGCAAATACCTGGTTGCCAACCCGGCCTTGGCCCATATTTTCGGCTACGAATCCCCTGAGGATTTGATGCACAACGTCTCCGATATTGGCACCCAAATCTATAGCGATCCGGAGCAACGAGCCGAATTCATCCAGCGCATGCTGAGAGAAGGTCAAGTTGTGAATTTTGAACACCAAGTCTGCTGCAAAGATGGCAGGCTAATTTGGATTTCTTTAAATGCCCGTACCATCTACAACGACCAAGGGGATCCCCTCTATTTTGAAGGATTTGTTACCGACATCACAGCATCCCGTCAACTGAAAGAACGACAACAACAATTGGAAGAAGCCCGCCGAGAGAGCGAGCATCGTTTTCTGCAACTGGTAGAGAATACGCAACAACTGTTTTGGATTACAACGGTCTACAGCAAAGAGCTGATCTACGTCAGCCCAGCCTGTGAAGCCATTTGGGGCCGCTCCGCCGAAGAGGCCTACGCCAACCCCCAAGCCTGGATCCGCCAGATCCACCCCGACGACCGCTGGTTGTTCCCCACCATCCTCAAAGCCCAATCGGAGGGCAAATCCACCGATGTTGTCTTCCGCATTTATCACACTGATGGCCGCCTGATTTGGCTGCGAGAACGCACCTTTCCCATCGCCGACAAAGAGGGCAAAATCTATCGGGTGGCAGGGATCGTCGAAGACATCACTGAGTCCAAGCAACTGGAAGCCGAACGGCGTCGTATAGAGCAAGCCTGGCAACAAAGCGCCAACCATTTTCGGCAGATTTTTGAGCTGGCCCCCAATGGAATTGCCCTTGTGGACTTGCAGGGGCGATTTATCCAGGTCAACGATGCCTTTGCCCAGATTGTCGGCTACACCCCCGAAGAATTGAAACATCGGCAACAACTGGACATTCTCCACCCCGAAGATGTCAACCCACTGCTGGGGGCCAATGAGGCTTTGCTGGCAGGGAAGGTCTCTGTCAGCCAGCGCCAGATTCGCTACACCCACCGTTCCGGCCAGGTTGTTCATGTGCTGTTTCAGGCCACCCTGCTCACCGACGAGGAAGGACAGCCCACCCAGTTTCTCAACCAGGTGATCGACATCAGCGCCCGCGTGGAGGCAGAAATTGCCCTCAAAGAAAGTGAAGAACGCTTCCGCCAATCCTTTGAATGGGCCCCCATTGCCAAGGCCATGACCCACGTGGATGGCACCTATTTGCAAATCAACGCCGCTTTTACCGAAACCCTGGGCTACACCCTGGAGGATCTCAAAGGGAAAACCGTCCTCGACATCACCCATCCCGACGACATCGCCACCACTCTGGAAAACAGCAACCGCCTGCTGGCCGGCCAGGTGCATCAGTGCGAACAGGAGCAACGCTACATCCACAAGAACGGCCAAATTGTCTATGCCATTCTCCGCATCACCCTGGTGCGCACAGCCCAAGGGGATCCCAGCTACTTTCTAAGCCAGATTTTGGACATTACCGAGCGCAAGCAAGCCGAGGCAGCCCTTCGCCAAAGTGAGCTGAGTTTACGGGGCATCTTCCAGCAGTCAGCCCTGGGCATTTCCATCGTCGATCATCGGGGCCATTACCTAAAAGTGAACCCCGCTCTGGAAGAGATCTTGGGCTATAGCGCTGCCGAACTGACCCACATGAGCTTCTGCGACCTCACCCATCCCGAGGACATTCAGGAAGATTGGCAACTCTTCCAGGAGGTTTTGAACGGCCAACGGGATCGCTACCACCTGGAAAAACGCTACATCCACCGCAGCGGAAAGGTGGTTTGGTGCCGCCTGGCAGTCTCTGCAGTCCGGGATCCCGAGGGCAAAAACCTCTTCATCATCGGCATTTGCGAAGACATTACCGAAGAAAAACGGGCAAAGCTGCAGATCCAAGCTGCCCTTCAGGAAAAAGAAGTCCTGCTGCGGGAGATTCACCACCGCGTCAAAAACAACCTGCAAATCATCTCCAGCCTGCTGCGGCTCCAAGCTGACCAAATCAAAAGCCGCAAGTACGCCCGCGTTTTTAAGGATGCCGGCAGCCGTATTCAAGCCATGTCTTTGATCCACGAAGGTTTGTACCAATCCAACAATCTGGCCGCTGTGGATCTCAAGCAGTACCTACACAATTTGATCTCCAACCTCTTTCACTCTTACGGGGTAAACCCCGAGAGCATTCGCGCCAACATCCGCGCCGAAGGGATCCGCCTCAACCTGGACGATGCGGTCTTGTGTGGCCTGATCATCAACGAGTTGGTGACCAACAGCCTCAAGTATGCCTTCCCGAAGGGCCGCAGCGGGGAGATAGAGATTCATTTCAGCCAAACCCGCAAATATACTCAGTTGCGAGTCTCCGACAATGGCGTTGGCTTGCCCCCGAACTTTGACTTCAAGGAAACTCAATCTCTGGGTTTACAACTGGTTGCAACCCTCACCGATCAGCTACAGGGCAAGATACAATTGAGGAGCAAACCGGGTACCACCTTCATCATTACCTTTCCGAGGAGCGAGCCTTGAAGAGAGTTCCACCCCTTGTCAAAGGCAGTATCCTGGTCGTCGAAGACGAGAAGATCATCGCCAAGGACATTGCCAACGTTCTGAAAAAATTCGGCTACGCTGTGCCCGCCATTGCTTCTTCCGGGGAAGAAGCAATCCGAAGGCTGGAAGAGATGCCGGTGGACTTAGTCTTGATGGATATCGTCTTAAAAGGCGATATCGATGGTATAGAAGCCGCCAAGCGGATTACCGAGCGCTTCAACATTCCGGTGGTGCATCTGACGGCCTACGCCGATGAGGACACGCTCTCCCGCGTCAAAGAGACCCGACCCTTTGGCTACATCATCAAACCCTTCAAAGAGCGGGAACTCTACACCACCATCGAAATTGCCCTGCACACCCACCGCCAGAGCCTCGAGAACCGCAAGCTGGAAGAAAAAAGAATCGAAGAGCTGCGGCAAAAACTGCAGCAGCTGCAGCAGTTCTCGGAGGTGAAGGGCACTCTGTTCAAGAAATTCTTGCAGGATCTGAGCGAGCCCCTCTCGAACCTCAGCTTTGCCTTGGGTCTGCTCAAGGATGCCGAGTCGGAGCAGAAGCGGGAGCACTATCTGCAGGTGCTGGAGGATGAGTTTCGCCGTGAGCTGGAGCTGATCCACCAAACCTCTAACCTGGAAAATCTTTTAAACCTGGAAAATGTCGGCCTGTTGAGCCAGTTCAGCCTGCTGCGTCCCCAGGAGCCCAGCCCTGGTCACCGGTTGGAGGAGGAAGCGCCCACCCCTGCAGCCACGGCCCCCCAAGAGTCGGCAGGCTCTGCCCCCACACCCAGCCCCACCGCCGTTACGGCGCCACGGGCACCGCTGCGCCCCCTCAACCAGACTCAGTTGGCGGAACGTTTGGGGGTGGTGGTTTCCGCCATTACCTATTGGAAATTCAAAACCGGGTTTCCAGAGTGGAGCCGCAGCCGGGATCCCGAGGGCATTTCTTGGCGCTATTCCCCCGATTCCAAGCGCTTTTCGCCCGTGCCCTAGCTAGCGTTGCAGCACTTCCACCCGCACAGGTGCCAGCCCCGAGCGCACCATCCCCAACACCTCTGCCGCCCGCAGGGAGAGGTCGATGATCCGACCGGGGATAAAAGGGCCGCGATCGTTGATGCGCACGACAGCCTGGCGTCCGTTTTTCAGGTTGGTCACCCGTACCTCGGTGCCAAAGGGCAGGGTGGGGTGGGCAGCCGTCATCTCATGGCGGGTTGGGTGCAGGTCATACCAAGAAGCAATGCCCTCTTGCACAGGCCCAACCACGCGGACAGGGGCGGGTTCCTGTTGAGGGGCTGTTTTCGGCTTGGAACCTGCAACAGCGGCTTTGGCGGTCAGAGCAGCCGGCTGGGGCAGGGCCGGAGCTGCAATGGGCGGGGCATCGAGCAGCAGACGGCGCAGACGATTGGCAGCCAAAACAGCCACATCCACCGGGCGCTGGTTATCGATCAACAGCACTCCATCGTCGATGCGCAGCAATTCCTCGCTGTTGGCCCGAATGGTGTAGAGAGGAACACCCAAGCCTTGTTCGGCCAATTCCAAACCTGCCCAACCTAGGGTGATGGTGGTGTCTTTCAGGGATCCCTGGGCCATTTGGTTGAGCTGGGCCACAAGGGTGATGGCCCGCATCAGCGGTGGTTCTAGCCCAGGGTGCTCGACAAAACTGACAATGGGCAGATCCCGCACATAGACAGTAACCACCTGTTGCCCGTCCATCTGATAGTCGTAGAGGGTGGAGATGGGCTGGTTGGTGTGCTGCTGTTGTTCGCCGATCTTGAGAATGGGTTCTTCTGCTCGACGGGGCAGGATCGCCTGGCGAGATCGGTTCAAGGGATGATCCAAGTTCAGGGTACCCAGTTTGGCAGGGGCAAGACCCTCGTGGCCGGAGATAGGGGTTTGGGGGGTTCTCGGCAGCGTTCTGACTGGGGCTGCGGCAGCAGTGGCGGGTTGGGAAGGGGGAACGAGGTCGGTGGCCGGGGAGGGCAATTGGGAGTCAGATGACAGCTCCGCTGCTCGGGTGCTCAGGGATCCGGTTCGCGTTGAGGCTTGTGCTCGCGGGGCGAAGCTGCCCAACATGCCTGCCGGCAAGCCCAAAGCCGTGACACAGAGACAACTGACCAAGCCCATTTTGCGGGCGGGATCCAGTCCCTGTCCAAGCTGTTTCCAATTTCGCATGAGGCCGCGCTCCTCTCCAATCCTGTACAACTTCCAAGGCGACGGTTAAAACAGAAGTTAATGTACCATAGGTTTCTGAGTTGACCCGTTTGTACGGTCGGACACAGGAGCTCAAGTCTTGATAGCATAAGGGGTTTTGGCATTTTGGACTACCGCTCAGCAGGGGTTGACATCGATCTGGGCCAGGCCTTTGTCAGGGGGATCCGCGAGCGCGTTGAACGGATTCAAGTTCCGTCTTCAGGTTCTTCAGAAACCTTGGGTGGCATCGGCGGCTTTGCCGGCCTGTTTGAGCTGCCGACAGGGTATCAAGCGCCGGTGTTGGTGGCGGGCACCGATGGGGTGGGGACAAAGCTGGACATTGCCCAGCAGTGGGGTCAGCACCGGGGGGTAGGTGTTGATCTGGTGGCGATGTGCGTCAACGACGTGCTGACGGTGGGGGCCCGGCCGCTGTTTTTCTTGGACTATGTGGCCACCGGCAAGCTGGAGCCAGAAGCCCTGTGGCAGGTGATCGATGGCATCTTGGCGGGCTGCCAGGAAGCGGGCTGCCAACTGCTGGGCGGGGAAACGGCGGAGATGCCGGGGTTTTATCCCCCTGGGAAGTACGACCTGGCCGGGTTTTGTGTGGGAATTGTGGAGAAGGCGGCCATTCTGGATGGGTCGCGGGTACAGCTTGGGGATCGGTTGTTGGCTTTGCCCAGCAGCGGCCTACACAGCAACGGCTACAGCTTGGTGCGGCGGATTGTGGCCGACCGGGGTTGGCGCTGGGATCACCGGCCTCCCGGCTGGGATCGGCCTTTGGCGGAAGTATTCCTCACCCCCACCCGCATCTACGTGCAGGCGGTGCAGCGGCTGCAGGCAGCAGGGATCGCCATCCACGGCATGGCCCACATCACTGGCGGCGGGATCCCGGAAAACTTGCCCCGCTGTTTGGCCCCCAACCAGGCGGCACGGCTGCAGCCCCACAGTTGGCCCGTCCCACGGGAATTTCTCTGGCTCCAAGAGCAGGGCCAGGTGGAGACCTTGGAGATGTTCCGCACCTTCAACCTGGGGGTGGGCTATGTGCTGGTGATCCCCCCTGAGGCGGAAAATCAGGTGAGATCCCTGCTCCCCGAAGCCTTCCCCATTGGGGAGGTGGTGGCAGCCAATCCAGGGGAGAGCCGGGTTCTGGGGCTGGAACAGTGGGGATCCCTCACAAGCCCTGCCGACTAGCCAACCGATGGATCCCCACCAAAAGGGGGAAAGGGATCCCAGTTCCCTCGACTCATCCTCGCCGTCGCTATGCTAAGTTGGCATGTGGCCTCAGCGCTGTTGCCCGCCTTCTTGCCCGAGCCTGCTTCCCGACATTTGTCCTCTTTGGGAATAGGGGTAACTCGGCCTTGGACCGTTTGCTAATCGCTGCTGACCCTCTAGGTTAGGAGTTGCTGATGACAGGTTTACCCACTGCTCGTGCAACCGCGGGTGCCATCGAAGTTGAGCATCTGAGCAAAACCTACGGCAGCTTCACTGCCATCCGCGATGTTTCCTTCCAGGTGAACGCCGGCGAGATCATGGGTTTTTTGGGGCCGAACGGAGCCGGCAAGACCACTTCCATGCGCATTTTGGCGGGGTATCTGCCTGCCAGCGAGGGGACGGCGCGGGTGGCCGGGTTTGATGTTCACGAAAACTCGATGGCGGTGCGGCAGCGCATTGGCTATCTGCCGGAAAACCCACCCCTCTACCCCGACATGACGGTGGAGGCGTACCTGCACTTTGTGGCCCAGATCAAGCGGGTCAGCGCTGGCGATCGGCCCAGGCGGGTGGACGAGGCGATCCGGCGGTGCAGCCTGGAAGAAAAGCGCCACACCCTCATCCGCAAGCTCTCCAAGGGGTTTAAGCAGCGGGTGGGCATCGCCCAAGCTCTGGTTCACGACCCGCCGGTGATCATCCTGGATGAGCCCACCATTGGGCTGGATCCCAAGCAGATTATCGAGGTGCGCAAGCTCATCAAGAGCCTGGCGGGGGAGCACACCATCATCCTCTCCACCCACATCCTGCCCGAGGTGAGCATGACCTGCGACCGAGTGGTGATCATCAACCGCGGCCAGGTGGCGGCCATTGGCACGCCTGCCGAGCTGACAGCCCAGCTCCAGGATCGGCAGCAGGCAAAGCTGGTGGTGGGGGCAACCGAGGCAATGGCCATCCGGACGGCCCTGCAGCCTTTGCCCCAAGTGGAGGTGGTGAGCCTACAGCCCTTGGCGGCGGATCCCTCCCGCTGGCAGGTGCAGCTCAAGAGCAACGCTGCCGCGGACGGCTGGATCCCGGAGGTGGCCAGGGTGCTGGTGCAGGCAGGGATCGACCTCTACGAGATAGGCCGCCCGCAGGCTTCTTTGGAAGAGATTTTCCTGCAGCTCACTACGCAAGAGGGATCTGAGGGCGCATTGGAGGAAGCGGCATGAACGGAGTGGTTGCCATTTTTCGCAAAGAGCTGCGCGGCTACTTCACCTCCCCCATTGCCTATGTGGTGGCCGCGGTGTTTTGGGGACTGGCGGGGTTTTTCTTCTTTAATATTCTGGTGCGGGTGATCAGCTTTTCTCAGCAGGTGGATCTTTTCGCCCAGTTCGGCCAGGAGAACCCTTTTGACGCCGCCACCATCCTGTCGCAGCAGTTTCTCAACCTCTTGGGCACCCTCTCCTTATTTCTATTGCCCATCTTCACCATGAGCTCCTATGCCGAGGAGCGGCGGCGAGGCACGATGGAGCTGCTGGCTACTTCTCCCATCACCAACTTGGAGGTGGCCCTGGGCAAATGGTTGGCGGTCTGGGTGTTTTTCATCACGCTGCTGCTGCCGCCGCTGGTCTACCATGTGCTGGTGCTGAGCAGCGCCAACCCGGCAGTGGACTACCGCCTGACCCTGATGGGTTATGTGGGCCTAACCCTGCTGGCGGGTAGCGTTATGGCCTTGGGGTTGTTTATCTCTTCTCTGACAGACAGCACCCTCATCGCAGCAGTGGCCACCTTTGGCTTGATTTTGTTGCTCTGGGTGATCGACGCGGCAGCCGGCCAGGAGGAGAACTGGATTGCCGCGACGCTGCGGCATGTGTCTTTGCTGCAGCAATACAGCAACTGGGTGCAAGGGATCCTCAGCAGCAGCAGCCTCATTCTTTTCTTGAGCATCATCGTCCTGGGGCTGTTTGCCACGGTGCAATCGGTGGAAAGCCTGCGCTGGCAACAGAGCTGAGGTCAGATGGGAGGAGTGTGGTGTTTGCGGCAGCGGTGCGGAGCATTATGAAGGACTGGCGCGCGTTATTGGACTGGACAGGGATCCTGGGCATTGGCGTCATCGCCATCGGCCTGGTGGTGGGATCCGCCTTCACCGGTTGGACGGCTGTGCCCCTGAGCATGCTGGCAACAGGTTTGGCCCTGCTGGTGGCTTGGGGCATCACCCACCGGCAGGAGGTGGGGGTCTTCCTCGGTTTGCGTTCCACCCAGACCAACGCCAACATCCTGGTGGCGGCGGCGGCGATGGCCGTCATTCTGGTGCTGGTGAATGTGGTGGCGGTGCGCTACGACCTGCGGCTGGATCTCACTGAGGAGGGTCTGTTTACCCTCTCGCCCCAAACCCGGCAATTGGTGCAGGGATTGGTGCAACCGGTCAAAGTTTGGGTGGTCACCACTGCGCCGGATCCCAACTTGCGGGAACAACTGGAGCGCTATCGCCGCCTCAACCCCAACCGCTTCCAGTTTGAGTTTGTGGATCCCAACCGGGATCCCCTGACCATTCAGCGGCTGCAGGTGACCCAGAACAACACCCTGGTGGTGGAGGCCGGAGAAAGCCGGCAACAACTGCCTCAGCCCCCTGCCCCTGATCTGGAGAGCAAACTGACCCCCGTCCTGTCCAAAGTGGTCAACCGAGGGGAGTTGCTGGCCTATTTCGTGCAAGGGCACGGGGAAGTGGGGCTGGAAGCGAGGGAAGGTACTCCAACTCTGGCCCAGGCGGCGGCAGCCCTGGGTCAGGAAGGCTATCGGGTAGAGCCCCTCAACTTGGTGCAATCGGGGATCCCAGAAGAGGCGGATGTCCTGGTGCTGGCGGGGCCACAGCGGGCTTTGTTCCCCGGCGAGGTGGAGAAACTGCAGGATTATCTGGCGAAAGGCGGACGGCTGCTGTTGCTGATCGGGCCGCGGGTGGAGGCTGGCCTGGATCCCTTGCTGGAAGAGTGGGGCGTGGTCTTGGGGGATGACATCATCCTGGAGGCGAGCAGCATCAGCCAGCTTCTGGGGACAGGGCCGGCGGTTGCCCTGGTTACTACCTACGGGGATCACCCCATCACCGCCCCCTTGGCGGCCCAGCGGCTAATGACCCTGTTCCCCCTGGCCCGCTCTGTGGAAACCGAAGCCCGCGAAGGGATCCAAGCCACGCCCCTACTGCGCACCAACCCGCAAAGCTGGGGGGAGACCAGTCCTGACCTGGAAAGTGGCCCCCTGCAGTTCGATCCGGAGCAGGACAAGCCCGGCCCCCTCACCTTGGGTGTTGCTTTAACCCGCCGTCTGGACACCGACCCAGAACAGGGCTCGGGATCCCGGCAGGAGGCCCGCCTGGTGGTGATCGGCAATGTCAACTTTGCCCTCAACGGCAACTTGCGGCAGCAGGGCAACCGGGATCTCTTCTTGAACACCCTCAACTGGCTGACTGAGCAAACGGAGCAGATCTCCATCCGCCCCAAATCCATCACGGATCGCCGTCTCACCCTGACCGGTCAAACCTTCCGCTGGCTGGTGCTGGGATCGACGGTGCTTTTGCCCTTGGCGGCCCTGGGATCCGGAGCTGCCCTGTGGTGGCAAAGACGGTAGGAGGAGAGTCCAGTATGTTCAAGCGAACCACCTGGGTTCTTTTGGGTTTGGCGGTGGCCTGTCTGCTGGGCTACTTCCTCTTGGACAACATCCAGCAACTGCGCCAGGAGCAACAGGCGGAGCGAGCGCGGCTGTTCCATTTTGCCACCGATACCATTGCCCGCATTGAAATCCGCCAACAGAAAGAGGGGGAACCCGTTCGCGGCAGCGGTGCGGAGCACTTGGAAATCCTTTTGGAGCGCACTCCGGAAGAAGAGGGATCCCGCTGGCGGATTGTCAGTCCCATTCAGTCAGCGGCGCTGGACTTCCCCATTGAGCAGTTGCTCAACACCTTCTCCCGCCTCACCCCCCAAATCACTCTGGAGGGGGTCACTGACCTGGCCGCTTTTGGCCTGGATCAGCCGCGACACCAAATCGCCCTTTTCCCCAAAGAAGGGGATCCCTACCGCCTGGCCATCGGCAACGACAACTTCGATGGCTCCGGCTTCTACGCCCAGCCCGAAGGGGGACAGGTGGTGCTTCTAAGCAGTGCCCAGAAGGGATCCCTGTTGCCCTCTCTCTTGGCTTTGCGGGACAAGACTTTGCTTCAGTTTGATACAGCCGAGGTGAAGGCCCTGCAAGTGCAGTTGGCAGAGGCGGAGCCGGAAGTTGTTCGCCTGCAGCGGCAAGACGTTCGCGCCAGCGGTGCGGAGCACTTTACTTGGCAGATTGTCCAGCCCCGCGAGCTGCCTGCCGATGAGATCAACGTCAACCGCTTGCTCAATACTCTGGCCCGCCTGCAGGCCGTGGAGTTCCCCGCCGAGACCCAGACGGATCTAGCCCCCTATGGCTTGGAGCAGCCTTCCGCCCGGCTGACGGTAGAGCTGGAGGAGGGCAAAACCCTGAAGGTCGCTTTGGGATCGGAGAAAGATGGCCAGGTGTACGTCATCACCTCTGAGCACCCGGCAGTGGCCACCCTGCTCACCAGCACCGCCGATATTCTCCGCTCTGACTTGGAAGAGCTGCGGGATCACCGCATTGCCCGCTTCAATCCCAACCAGGTAGGTCAAGTGACCCTGGAGTCGCTGGGGGAGCGGGTTACCCTTAACCCTCTGCCGCAGGAGAAGGGATCCCTGGAGCTGCGCTGGGAAAACCCGGAGCAACCGGGCCAGCCTGTGGATCTCGGCTCTCTGTTCTCCAGCCTGAATGCTGCCCGCGCCAAGGAGTTTGTGGAACAGGCCGACGCGGAAGCCCAAAGGGTGTTGTCTGAGCCCGACCTACGGCTGACCTTTGAGCCTAAGCCTGACGCCGAGCAGGATCCCTTGGCCCTGAGCTTGGCCGCCTCTGGCTTGCGGGCCTATGTGCAAAGCAGCCGCCAGCCGGACATTGCCGTGATCGAGCTGAGCACCTTCAACAGCCTGGAAACCGAAGTGAATCGCCTCTTGGAAGGCCAGCCGGAGAGCAAGGACTCTGCCCCACTCACGCGACCAGATCCCACTCCCTCGCCCTAGAGTCCCTAGAGCCTTAGCCAGCAGAGGTAGCTGTCTTCTCCTCCGCGGTTTGGGTTGCTTTTTTCAGGGCTTCCCCTTGTATCGTCAACACCGAGCAGGGGGCGCGGTGCAGCACGTAGTTGCTGACGCTGCCCAGAAACAGCTCGCTCAGGCCGGAGTGGCCGCGGCGGCCCACCACCACCAAGTCCGCATCCCAAGAGCGGGCCAGATCGCAGATGACCCGACCGGGGTTGCCGTAGTTGAGGGTGTACTCAGCGCGGATCCCGTGCTCAGCCGCTTTCTCCACCAGCGAGCGCAGGTAGTCCATCTGGTTTTGCTCGAAGATGGCACATTGCTCCCGGTAGGACTGCCACAGCTCGGCGCTGATGGTGGAGCTGTAATCTACCCCCAGGATCATCGGCGGCTCTGGGGCGCCCGGCTCTTCCTGAGACAGAACATGGAGAATCATCATCTGGGCCTGCATGGCCTTGGCCACTTGGACGGCCTTTTGAAATACTCCCTGGCTCAGCTCCGACCGATCCACTGCCACCAAAATCCTGCTGAACATATTGGCTTCCTCCAGATGGCTAACAGCGGGGCACAAGGCAGAAGCAGCGTGACTTCGGGGTTGACCTCTGACCCCTTTTCCCTCGACTCCAAGCTCCCCTCTGCTCTGCCCCACCTATCTGTGTTGTAGAAGATTTGGGCGAGAAAACCCCAGATATCTTGAACGAACTAGGCAGATTGGCAACGAAAGTTCAGAGATCTTGACACCGGTCAGAAGGCATCGCCTTGGGCTGCCCACTCCAACACCGCCTGCAGCGCCTCGGCCTGCTCTTGCCAGACTTGATCGAGGGGAGTGCCCCGCAGGATTTCCAGCGTTAGGGTTGGGATCCGCCGTTCCTGCCCTGCCCAAGTGCCCAGAGAACCAGGGGTAGGGTAGCCAATGTCGGCGGTAATGGGCAAGCCGTTGCAAGCGGCCATCACCTGGGCCAGCTCAAGGGCAGGGCCGTTGTAGTTCACACAGGGGTGTGCCTGACAGGAGTGGGCAGAAAGGATAAACTGGGGCCGCATCTGGGCCAAGCCCCCCAACAACGCCTGCGTCTCGGGCTCGGAGCCTGGGGCTGCTCCGGGCGGATAGCGAGCTTCCAAAGAGGCCGGGATCCAATCTTGGGTGGGCAGATTGCGGTTGAGATCGACGCCGTTGGCATTGAGACGTTGCCCCAGGGCACAGCCATCCGGGTTCAAGCGAGGGATCGCCCACAAGGTCGCCTTCCCGGCCAAGGATCCCCATCTCCCCGAGGCCACATAGCGCTCGATCAGAGTGTATCCTTCCACCTCGTCCCCGTGTACTCCGCCGATCAGCAGCAAGGAGCGGATCCCTTGGGTGAGCTGCCAAAGGTGAATAGGACGTCCCTGCACCGAGTAGCCGATGACCTGCAGGGATCCCAAGG
The DNA here is from genome assembly GCF_047502655.1 of Synechococcus sp. R5-12. Lineage (NCBI taxonomy): Bacteria > Bacillati > Cyanobacteriota > Cyanophyceae > Synechococcales > Synechococcaceae > Synechococcus > Synechococcus sp. R5-12. Next base: position 15,903 of record NZ_JANSIM010000003.1, read on the forward strand.
GTTCGCCAAGTTTTTGAGACATGGGGGATCCCGACAAATCTCACAACCTCTAGAACGGGACATCGTTGGGATCTGGTGGGGAAGGGACATCCCCTTCAGAGGATTCCCCAGTTGCCGGTTCACCCATCCCCGTCAGAGAGAGGACGCGAGCGGATCCCAGCTGATGGACACGGCGCGCGGTGATCTCGGCCAGCTTTTCCTTGCGCCCATCTCGCTCCACCACATTCATGTGCAGTTGGCCTTCCACTGTGATTTGGTCGCCCACATGGCAGGTGTCCACCACCCTTTTGGCCAGTTCTCCAAAAGAGGAAACGCGCACCCGGTAGGGCGGCTCATCCGGGCGCAAGCTGGGAAAGCCAATCACCAAGGACGCAACAGCTAAGTTATCAGGGGTGTAGCGCAGCTCTGGCTCAGACAGAACCTCGCCCATCAACACAATCGAGTTCATAACGGAGCCATCCAGGGATAAGGGGCAGCTCAGCGCACTTCCATCATGCCCGCAGGCGGGGATCCCGTCAAACCTAGCCGACGCGGAGAGTCATGTGGCGCAGCACACTCTCGTTGATGCGCAGGTTTTTCTCCCAGGCAGCCACCGCATTGGGTTCGGCTTCGTAGTTGAACTGGATGTACAGACCCTCCTTGAACTTTTTCATCTCAAACCCGGCAAAGCGGCGCTTGCCCCTATTGGTAATCTCCACGTGGGTTACTCCGTTCTCTCGCAGGATTGCCTCCTGACTGCTGAGCAGTTGTTCGAGGGGTTCATCTGACAGATCAGGACGCACAATCAGCATCGTTTCGTAAGCGCGGGGCATGGAAGCGAGTTCTCCTTGAGGATCCAGTTGTAGAGATGCAGTAGACTATACTAGCTTTTCTTTCCTGCAACCGAAAAGGCCGCGGCTCAATCCCCACACCTCCATACTCTGGCCGCAGCGGCAAATGCAGGTGAGGCTGCTCACAAGAGGGGATCCATTGTCCGATACAATAGGGATTGCTTCATTGGCCGCTGGTTGGCCCGGCCAAGACACGCTGAATCGAGAGTTGGGATTCCAAGCATGAGCGCAGACGAAGTTTACAGCCGTGTTCGTAAGATCGTGTCCGATCAACTGGGCGTGGAAGATGACAAAGTGACCCCAGAAGCCAATTTCCAGAACGACCTGGGGGCCGACAGCCTTGATACGGTGGAGCTGGTCATGGCTTTTGAAGAGGAATTCGACCTGGAGATCCCCGATGAAGATGCAGAGGGGATCGCCACCGTGCAAGACGCTGTTAACTACATCCTCTCGAAGAAAGCTGCCTAGTCTGCCCCCAGTTCTGACTCTATACCCCCGGGCTAACACCGGACGATGGCTACCACAGATCCCGCCACTGCTTACAGACCAACCCGCCGCGTTGTGATTACGGGCCTGGGTGCGGTCACCCCTATCGGCAACTCTCCTGCCGAGTTTTGGCAGAGCTTGCTGGCAGGGCGCTCCGGCATTGGGCCGATTACCCATTTCGATGCCTCCCGCCACGACTGCCGTATTGCCGGAGAGGTGAAGGGATTTGATCCCCTCGACTACTTGGATCGCAAGGATGTCAAGCGCACCGACCGCTTTGTGCACCTGGCGATGGCGGCCACCCGGCAAGCCTTGGAGGACGCTGACTTTCGCATCACCGCTCTCAACGCCGAGCAAGTGGGGGTGATCTTGGGCACCGGCATCGGCGGCATCCGCGTCTTGGAAGAGCAGCAGACCATCTATCTGCAGAAAGGGCCGGATCGCTGTAGCCCCTTCATGGTGCCCATGATGATTGCCAATATGGCTGCGGGTCACCTGGCCATTCATTTTGGCGCCAAAGGCCCCAATTCCTGCACAGTTACGGCCTGTGCCTCTGGCTCCAACGCCATTGGCGATGCCTTTCGGCTCATCCAGAGGGGAGAGGTGCAAGCGGCGATTACAGGTGGCACGGAAGCGGCGGTTACCCCTTTGTCCATGGCGGGGTTTAGTGCCATGAAGGCCCTTTCCACCCGCAACGACACCCCGGAGCAAGCCTGTAGGCCCTTCGATCGGGATCGGGATGGCTTTGTCATGGGGGAAGGAGCAGGGATCCTGGTGCTGGAGGAGTTGGAGCACGCCCGCGCCCGCGGGGCCAAGATCTATGCGGAGATAGTCGGCTATGGCCTCACCTGCGATGCCCACCACATGACCAACCCTGCCCCCGGCGGCGAGGGAGCGGCCCGGGCGATGCGGCTGGCCCTCAAGGATGCCGGGCTTCAGCCTGGGGATGTGCAACACATCAATGCCCATGCCACCAGCACCCCTGTAGGGGATATTGCCGAGGTCCAGGCCATCAAGTCGGTCTTCGGCGAACATGCCCCCCGTTTGGCCATCAGCGCCACCAAGTCCATGACCGGCCACCTGTTGGGGGGAGCGGGCGGCATTGCCACGGTGGCCACAGCTTTGGCCATCCACCACGGCTGGGTTCCTCCCACCCTCAACTTGGACAACCCCGATCCCGAGTGCGAAGGGCTGGATTTTGTCCCCCACAAGGGGCGGCAGATGGCTGTTGAGGCCGCTTTGGTGAATGCCTTTGGGTTTGGTGGGCACAACGTCACGCTGGCCTTGCGCCGCTACTCTCCCGCTTGAAGGGCTTGGCCTATGTCTTCTCCCGAAAGTTCACTGCCCTCAGTTCGCCAACAGGCCTTGGCCGCTTTGACGGCGGAGCTGGCGCAGCAAGGCCACCCGCCCGAATATGCCCAGCACATGGCAGCGGCGGTTATTTTTCAAGCGGACTTGGATCTGTGTGCAGCCCAACTGGCGCGGGTGCTCAGTTGGCTGAAGCAAAACCATCCTGAACTCTATCCAGAGGCGGTGCAATTGGTGGACGCCACCCGCGAAGAGTTCGAGCGTCGCGTTCAAAATGGATAGACAAGCCATCTGCTTTGATGCAGTTGGGTTGCGGTCGTTAGCAGAGGGTGATGTCCCCCCTATGGGACTGCAAGGGGTGATCTTGAGCTGGAGTGGGGTGGTGGCCGATGACGAGAGCCTGCACCTACAGGCCATCAACCAACTGCTGGTGGAAGAGAACCTGCGCCCCTGGAACCTGTGCTGGCCGAAGTCGGGATCCCCTGGGCAGCGGGAGCTCTATCGGCTGCAATACCTGGGCCGACCGGATCGAGAGCGCCTGCCGGCTCTGTGGGGGGATCAAGGGCGGGTGCTCAGCCCCAAACAACTGGAAGAGCTGCTGAAACGCAAGGCCCTATACTACCGACAGGCTTTGCAGGGGCAGAGGGAATTGCCTCTCATTCCCGGTTTGGCGGAAACTTTGGAGACGCTGGAGCGGCTGCAACTGAAGGTCGGCCTGCTGTGCGGCCAATCGGCAGCCGAGGTGGCCGCTTTTCTAGAGCGCTTCCAGCCATGCTGCCCGGCCCTGACGCGGTTGACCGATGGGGGATCCTACCGAGTGACGGGGGATGATGCAGGCCCAATGCTTTCCCCAGGACACTTGCACCGCCTGCTTTTGCAGCGGATGGAATTGCCTGCCCAGGAGTGCTTGAGCATTGAGGCCACCTACCCCGGCATTCAGGCAGCCCGTTCGGCAGGGATCCCGGTGCTGGCTCTGGCCACCTTCTTTCCTCTGCACATGCTGCAGCGGCGGGCCAATTGGGCGGTGGACGGCTACCATCAGGTGGAATGGGATCGCATCCGGAACTGGTTTGCCGGCGGGCAAGACCGTCCTTCGACCCCAGAAGCAGAGGCCGGTTCCTGCAAGGGATCCCAGGGAGCATGCCTCTAACCCCCAAAACCCTGAACTTTGCTGAA
>NZ_JANSIM010000273.1:0-7447 GCF_047502655.1 Synechococcus sp. R5-12
TCAGCAAAGTTCAGGGTTTTGGGGGTTAGAGGCATGCTCCCTGAACGCTCGGCGCCGCTTCCGCGACCATCCCTGGCTCCTTTCCCTCTGGGAGAGGGGGCAATGCAAACAACTGTAGATTTGTACAAACAACTGTAGATTTGTGTAGATTTGTACTGAGATGATCTTGAGAGTTTTGGACTAGAGCTGGGTGGAGCTCTCCTAAGACTAGGTAGCCCGTAGCTGCACCGGCATAACCAAATAACAGAGCCGCATTGCCCCAAGGGGCTTCCAGATGGCCGGCTGCGTGGCGCCGTTTAGCTCCAGGCTCACCTGCTGCGTATGAAACACCCTGAGGGCATCCAGCAGGTAACGCACATTGAAGGCCAGCTCCAGGTCAGGACCAGACATCTGCACTGGCAACGATTCCTCGCCACTGCCCACATCGGGCGCCTCGGTGCTGATGCGCAGGGTTTGGGTTGCGGCAGAAAGATTGAACTTGACGATGTCGTTTCTTTGGGCAGCAAGTACTCCCACCCGTTCCAGCGACTCAATCAAAGGCCGACGCTCCAGGGTTATCTGCCGCTCAAATTGCCTGGGAATCAGGCGGTTGTAGTCGGGATATTGGCCCTCCAAAAGGCGGCTGGTGATCCGCCGTTGGCACTGCGTTTTGCCGGCGCGAGGAGGCAGCACAAACTGCACCTGGGATCGGTCAAACCGCAATTCCACCGTAGAGGCCGCGGTCTGGGTGCCGAGGATGCGCTCCACCTCTCGCAAAGTGCGAGCGGGAATGGTGAAATCCAACCCTATTTCCCCATGGGCCGAAGCAACCGGGATCCCTTCGGCCTCCACCTGCACCATCGCCAGACGATGCCCATCGGTGGCTGCAAACTCCAGGCAAGGGGGATCCCCCGCCAAGAGCTTGACATGCACCCCTGTGAGCACCTGCTTGGTCTCATCTCCAGAGGCCGCAAAAAGGGTTTGGCCGATCCCTTGCAACAGGCTCTCGATGGGCAGCTCCAGGGCCTGAGCTGTCGGGCTTTCCTCCCCCGCAAAATCGCCATCTGCGTCGGCGGCGGGAAGCGATATCTCCGGCAGGGTGGGGTACTCTTCAGCCGACAGGCTGCGCACTTGGTACTGGCCGGCTGCCGACATGAGAATCACAGGGGCACTCTCCTTGGCTTGGCTGCTCGCGTCAAGAGTCACTGGGCCGCTGGGCAGGCGGCTGACGATGTCGCTGAGCAGCTTGGCCGGCAGGGTGGTGCGACCGGATCCCCTGACCTGAGCCTCGAACTCGCTGCGAATGCACAAGTTCAAGTCAAAGGCGGTCAAAGCAACCCGCTGAGTTTCCGCGTCGGCCTCCACCAACACATTGGCCAAAACGGGCAGGGCGGGGCGGCTGGCCACAGCCCGTCCAACGGAAGCGAGGTGGTGGCTGAGATCGGCTTGCTCGCAGGTGAAGCTGAAACCGGAGACCACGGCCCCGTCAAGGTATCCCTCCCCACGCTGAGGAGCTGCAGTCTTACTGCTGCGCAACACTGCCGCAAGTGACTCGGCCTCGAGTTCTCGATCCACAGGACGTTGAGCTTGCACCATGGGGGGCACTTGAGAGCTGCACACGCAGATCCTACACCGACTGCCCCGGTTGGATCCCTGCCCTTGCAGACAAGTTTTGGAAAATTTGCCTCGCGCGTAGGACAGATCTGAAATTTCGATCCCTGCCTAATTTAATTTTTTGATCTAGTAGTAGTAGGGGCTGTGGAAACTGTGGAAAGTGATCGTCAACACCTTGCGCCATGAGCTTTTGAGCTTATTCCCCACCTGTGGAAAAACTGTGGATAACTTGGCCACTTTTCCACAGGGTATTTATACCTGTTAATAACTTGGGGGGTTTTTCCACAGGTTTTCCACAGATTTTCCAGGTTTTTCCACAGGTTTTCCACAGGCTAATGTTGTGATTTCCTGACAAATTCATAAAAATTAACACACAGTCAGTGTAGGATCCCGTAATGTAGTGAGTCCTCCCCCTAGATATGGCCAGGAACTCCATCGGAGCTTGGGCGGGCTTCGCTGGATTTCCACAGGTTTTCCACAGGCTGTCGAAGAAAGCCTGGGATATTGCTCTGGGCTTGTCGGCCTTGCCTGGCCACCTGTGAGCTGACACGGGATTTTTGGCAAGACCCCAGAGGAGCGGGAAAGCGCTCTGCGCACCAGAAGCGGCAAAGGAGGTCAGGATGAGGATGGGACAGCGCCTGACCCAAAATTGGGCTGCTGCAGGAGCGAGTCACAAGGAGCGAGTCACAATAGGGATGCGGTCTAGAGTCCGTACCCGCGAAGGGCCAGGCGTAGGTCAACGGGATCCGTTTTGGTGATGGCGGGAGCGCAGCACGATCACGTCAGAAAGCTGGCGCAGTTGACTTTGAACCTGGGTGAGCTGTTTCTTATCACGTACATCGATACAGAGATCGATCAGGGCGGTGCGGTTGGCAAAAGTTTGTACCTTAGCATTGCGAACATTAATGCCTTGATCCGATAGACGGGAAAGAATGTCCCGCAGCACCCCGACGCGGTCGATAACCTCCAGATGCAGTTCTACCGGGTAGATCTGGGCGCTCTGCCGCAGTTGCTCTTCGTTCCATCGTACCGGCACCAGCCGTTCCCCCGAAACCTGAGCCACCCGTGGACAGTCCTGATGGTGGATACTAATACCCTTAAAGCGGGTGACCACGCCCAAGATCGGATCCCCCGGCAGCGGATTACAACACTTGGCCAACTGGTGTTTCAGACCCTCCACCCCCAGAATGGGAGATTGGGATTTGATAGAACTGGGAGCCGCAGAAGCCCGTGGCAACAACAGCTTGGATCCCTCAAGCGATTCCTCCTCTGTGGGAGCAGATACTGCCGGCCTGCTGACCTCCTGCAGCCGATGGATCACCAGCGTGGGGGTTGTCTCACCATAACCCAGAGCGGCTAACAAATCCTCTACACTGGCGTAGTTGAGCTTTTCGGCCACCTTCTGCATCCGCTCTGATTTGAGCAGGGCATCAAAGCCCGTTTTGCCCAGCTCCCGCTCCAGCAAATGCCGGCCCCGCGCGATGTTTTGCTCACGATTTGAGCGCTTAAACCATTGGCGAATGCGATTGCGGGCAGAGCTGGTGGCAACGAAATTGATCCAGTCCAGGCTGGGATGGGCATTCTTGTGGGTAATGATCTGCACAATGTCGCCGTTGCGCAGGCGGGTATCCAGGGGCACGATCTTGTTGTTCACCCGCGCCCCCGCACAGTGATCCCCAACTTCGGAGTGGATGCGATAGGCGAAGTCCACCGGACAGGATCCCTGGGGCAGGGCCAGCAAGTCCCCCTTGGGCGTGAAAACGTAAACCTCGCTCTCAAACAGATTCTCGCGAAGGGTGTCCAGATACTCTTTGTCGTCTTTGAGGTCGTTTTGCCACTCCAAGAGCTGCCGCAGCCAGGTGAAGCGCTCCTCGTCGGGCTTGACAGTGGTGCTGCCGGCCTCCTTGTACTTCCAGTGGGCGGCGATCCCGTACTCAGCCACGCGGTGCATCTCTTCGGTGCGGATCTGCACCTCCACCGGTCTTCCCTGCGGGCCAATCACCGCCGTATGCAAAGATTGGTAACGATTGGCCTTGGGCAGACCAATGTAGTCTTTGAAACGCCCAGGGATGGGGCGAAAGCAGTTGTGAACGACTGCCAGCACCCGATAGCACTCGCTGTTGGTATGCACGATCACCCGCACTGCCGAGAGATCGTAAATCTCGTGAAATTCTTTGTGCTGCTGCTGCATCTTGCGATAGATGCTGTACAAATGTTTGGGCCGTCCGCTGATCTCAAAGCGTTCCAGTCCCGCTTGAAGAAGGTTCTGCCGCAGCTCTTCGATAAAAGCTTGGATCTCGGCCTCTCGCTCGGCGCGCTTGGCGTTGACCAATTCCTGAATCTTCCGGTAAGCCTCGTAGTCCAGATACTTAAAAGCCAAGTCTTCCAGTTCCCATTTGAAATGCCAGATCCCCAGCCGGTTGGCCAAAGGGGCGAAAATTTCCATGGTTTCGGCTGCAATTTGCCGTTGCTTGCTGGGGGAGAGATACTGCAGCGTGCGCATGTTGTGTAAGCGATCCGCCAGCTTGACCACGATGACTCGAATATCTTTGGCCATGGCCACAAACATGCGGCGGAAATTTTCCGCTTGCTGCTCGGTTTTGCTGGAGAAATTGAACTTAGAGAGTTTGGTAACTCCTTCTACCAGTAGGCGAACTTCAGAGCCGAATTCAGCTTCCAGGGCTTCTGGGGTAACTTCTGTATCCTCAATAACATCGTGCAAAAGGCCGGCTGCCACTGTCACCGCATCCCCCCCCAGCTCCCGCAGGAGAGTGGCCACGGCTACCGGATGGGCAATGTAGGGATCCCCCGATTTGCGTTTTTGGCCCTGATGCAAACAGTAAGAAAACTCAAAGGCACGGCGCAGCAGATCGGCTTCTTCAGCCGTGTAGGGCCGCAACCCATCGCCGGGATCCTCGGCACCGGAAAGCAGAGCACGCAGCCACCCTGGCACCTCAAAACCGAGGCTATTCAGGTCGAGACCTCCATCTGAGGTGGCAATGACAGCCGTCTGACCCATGCGAACCCGGCGAAAAGGGATGTTTGATTACTGACTATAGTTCATCCAGCTTAGCCGCCGACAGATTAGAGGAGGAAAAAACGGCTGGAATAAAAAGAGGCATTGGCTGTCTGCCAACGCCGACCGCTTGCCATCCTCGGCAGATCGAGAGTCAGTCTTCGCTCCACTCCTCGCAGTTGCCGATCAAATCGCAGAGGGGATCCGAGGGGCAGTAGTCTTGCAGCTCCAGCTCTTGGGCAATCGCCTGCCACTCCCGCTGCGGGAAAAAGGGTTGCAGGTGGGCAATGGCTGCAGAGCGGCGTAAGACCCCCTGCTGAATGAGGCGACGAGCTTCCTCCTGGATGGCCTCAACCGCATAGTGGGTGGCTTGTAAAGTGGGCATAGCTTAACCTACACGTGGAATGGATGGGACGCACCGAAGGGTCAGGGAAAATCTTGCCTCGCTACCCCCATCATAGAACTGGGTCTCGTTTCGTAGCAAGAGATACAAGTTTGTATTGCAGGCAACCTTAAGGCCCGCTTAAAAGCCCAAGCCATCGGCTCCTGCGGTCACTATGCCTTTTTCTGGGTTCAGAGTGACGATAGACCCATCCCGGATTAAGCGGGTGGCATCCTTGACCCCCACCAGCACCGGCACCCCCAGCCGCAGGCCAATGACTGCTGCATGAGAGGAGGCTCCCTCTTCTTCGGTAATCACGCCGGCTGCCTGTTTGATCGCCTCCACATAGTTGGCGTCGGTGGATTGGGCAACCAAAATGTCTCCGGCGGTGATTTTGCCGGCATCGAGGCTGGATCTCAAGATGCGGGCCGGGCCGCTGACAATGCCTTTGCCAAACCCTTTGCCTTGAGCCACCACCGCTTTCACCACATCCACCTTGATCAGATCGGTGGATCCCGCAACCCCTGGCAGGGTTCCTGCACTGAGCACCACCAAGTCGCCATCCTTGAGCAAGCCATCTTCCTGAGCCAAGCTGATGGCCGCTTGAAAGGTCTGGCGGGTGGTGGCCAAATCCATAACCAACAGCGGATGTACCCCCCAAACCAACTGCAGCCGCCGTGCCACTTCCACATGGGGGGTTACGGCTAGGATGGGAGTGCGGGGGCGAAACTTAGAGACATTGCGAGCGGTAGCCCCTGTTTTGGTCAGGGTCATCACGGCTACAGCATCCAACTCTTGGGCGATCTCCCCCACGGCGCGGCTGATCGAGTCGGTGATCAGGGTTTTGGGCCGCATTCCAGCAGGACTGTTGCCGTTGTTTTGGCTCAGCTCCTGCATGGCAAGGGCGCGAAGGCGTTGTCGTCGGTCGGCGGAGGTCAGGTCAAAGTAATCGCGCTCGGTGCGCACGGCAATGCGGGCCATGGTGGCAACGGCCTCGACAGGGTATTTGCCCACAGCCGTCTCGTTGGAGAGCATGACGGCATCGGTGCCATCCAAAATGGCGTTGGCCACATCGGAGATTTCGGCACGGGTAGGCCGGGGGCTGTGCACCATGCTGTCCAGCATTTGGGTGGCCGTAATTACCGGGATCCCCAGGGAGTTGGCCAGGGCGATCACCCGCTTCTGCAGGATCGGCACCTCTTCCGCAGGCAGCTCTACCCCCAGATCTCCCCGCGCCACCATCACACCGTCGCTGAGGGCCAAAATCTGGGGCAGCTGTTCAATGGCCTCGTGTTTCTCGATCTTGACGATGATGGGTACCCGCTTGTCGGCTGAGCCGGAAGAAGGCCGTTTGGCTGAGGCAATGAGCTCCCGCAGCTCCAGCACATCAGAGGGATCCCGCACAAAGCTGAGGGCCACCCAATCCACCCCTTGGTTGAGGCCGAAGTAGAGATCTTCTTTATCCTTTGGAGTCACGGCGCGGATGCTCAGGCGCACACCGGGGAAATTGACCCCTTTGTTGTTGGAGAGGGTACCCCCGACAATGGTGCGGCAGAAGAGTTCGCCCGCTTCCGGATCCACGGCTTCCACCCGCATCTCCACTCGACCATCGTCGATGAGGATCGTCGCTCCTTCGGGCACTTCTTGGGCCAGCTTGTCGTAGGTGACCCAGCTGCGCTCTTGGGATCCCAAGACGGGCTTACTGGTCAACACAAAGGGATCCCCTGCCTTGAGGGTGATCGAGCCTTCGGCGAACTTGCCCAAGCGGATTTTGGGCCCCTGCAGGTCTTGCAAGATGGCGACCTGGATGCCCAGATCCATCGCGGTTTGGCGGATCAGGCGAATGCTGCGGCGGTGTAGCTCGTGATCCCCATGGGAGAAGTTCAGGCGAAGGGTGGTTGCCCCTTGCAGGATCATCTCCCTGAGAATGGCTGGATTTGAGCTGGCAGGGCCGATGGTGGCAACAATTTTGGTGCGTCGAAAAGAATCCCTCAAATGCATGTCCACTGTTCCCAAGGGAGAGCAGCCCAGATCCTTCCCCCACATAGGGATCTCTCTGATTACGATAACCCGTTATGTCTTTTTTGAGGCACCGCTTTTTTAAAATCCCCAGCGAGAGAGGATGGGAAAATAGGCAAAGCAGAGTGTAGAGATCCATCTGGAGTCGAGCGATGCCGGTTGCCCCCGAATACGCCTTCCCCTTCGAGCACCATCAGAAGTTCTCTCTGGATAACCCCACTATCTCCAGCCCAGGGGTTTCCAAGCGGGAATACATAGCCAGCAGAGTACTGCAGGGTATCGTGAGCAATCCCCAGACTCCTGTTGGCGATTTGTCTCCTGAGCAACGACAGGCTTTGGTCTATACGGCGGTGTTGTTGGCAGATGATTTGTTGGCGGCCCTCGGCGCTCAGTAGAGAGCATGCCTCTAACCCCCAAAACCCTGAACTTTGCTGAAT